>JAKEHD010000350.1 GCA_022615215.1 Blastocatellia bacterium | reverse complement strand
GCGCGTTGCTTCCCGTGTCGCTCAGAGAAAAAATAAAATCCCGTATTGGCGACGCCCGCGTGGAAAGATTGCGGTCGGCCGAAAAAGACGAGTTCTACTCTTCGATAGATTGGACGCGCACCACAGCGTACACAGAACCCGGCCGCCACGTCATAAACATAAACCTCAAGGAGCGAAACCTTCAGGGCGAGGTCGCCGCCTCGGATTATGAAAAAGTCTGCCGCCGCATAATCGAAGACCTCAGCAAGTGGACAGACCCGCGAGGCGTGCCGGTGGTAGAGCGAGTATCCTTGCGCGATGAGATTTACAAAGGCCCTTTCACCGAGAAGGCGAGCGACCTGTATGTGTACTGGAACCCGGAGGCCGTCATGGACGAGCCGCCCGATGAGGTGCGCGCTCGCGGGTTCTGGTGGAGCGGCGATCATCGCCCCGAAGGCATTCTGATATGCAAAGGTCCGGGCATACGAAAAGGAGCAGGGGAGCGGTTCGGAAAGGATGAAGGCGGAAGGATGAAGGATGAAAATGGTTGTGATACGGTCAATTCATCCTTCATCCCTCATCCTTCATCCTTCCAAACGCGTCCGCCCGCAGTTTATGATCTGGTCCCCACGATAATGTATCTTGCGGGGCTGATTGTTCCCGGCAATCTCGATGGCCGCGTGATCGAAGAAGTCTGCACGGATGAATTCCTTGCGCAAAACCCCATTCGCATAGCTTCGGCCGGAGATCATCAAACATCGCAGGGGAGCAGCCTGACCCCTTCGGAAGAAGAGATGATCGAAGAGAAACTGCGCAGCCTCGGATACCTATGAATAAGGCCGACATCAGCCATCAGCCATCAGCCATCAGCTATCAGCTATCAGCCGTCAGTGGTCTGTTGTTTTTTAGCGGAGTCTTTCGTTATCGCAGCAACGGACCGCAAGCTACTCGCTGCCGGACGGAAGCGTACTCGCTGCCGGACGACGGACTATGGACGCATCACGCATCACGCATCGCATTCATAGTGGTCATAATAGTCGCGCTGTTCTGGCGGGTCTTTTTTTTAGACGAGACGTTCGTCGATGCCGCGACTTTGAACAATCAACTTCCGTGGGGTTACTACGCGGGACTTCACTCCGATCATTCATATAATCGCCGCGACCTGACAGATACTTATATAACCAGAGACTATTTCGTCGTCGCAGCTTACCGCGAAGGGGAACTTCCGCTCTGGAACCCTTACACCATGGCGGGCCATCCCATTTATGCCGATGGCGTGACGCGGTTGTTTTCGCCCTTCCTGCTCTTTTACACCTTTCTCGATGTGCCGCTCGGGTACTCGGTCGCGCGCATAACGGAACTGATGTTTGCGGCCATTTTCATGTACATATTCCTGATAGGAATAGGAGTCAGGCCGAATGGCGGTTTGATGGGGGCGATAGTCTTCGCTCTATCGTCTCATTCATTGCTCCACGTGACGGGGCTTGGATGGTGGGGCGGGCTTATGTGGCTCCCGCTCATACTGCTGTTTGCTGATCGCGCCATCAAGCGGAACAGCTTTGCGAGCGCGCTCGGAGCAGGCGTGTTTTTCGGGTTGCAATTCTATTGCGGATGGTTGCAGAACCAGATTTATTACGCGGGCGCTATCATTCTCTATTACCTCTTCTTTGCATTCAGACAGAAGCGCGGGCGTTTGCTTGCCATGATGGGGGTGACTCTTGCCGTTGGGTTCGCGCTTGCGGCGACGCAGTGGGTGCCCGTTATGGAATTGCTCAGTCATTCGAACCGGCGCATAGTCCCGACCGAATTAGGTTATATCTATCTGCCACCCTGGTATCTTGGCACGCTGGTCTTTCCAAATCTATTCGGCACAGCCGATGACGTGCGGGCGCTCAGGTTATTTACCGCGCTCAACGTCTCGCACGACCATATACTCTATTTAGGAATCGCGTCGCTGTTGCCTCTTGGTTTCATTCTCTATCGTTTGAAACGCTCAGTCCGCGATGAAGCAAGAGAGCGCATTATATTTTTTGCATGGATGGCCGCGCTCGCTCTTTTCATAATGATGGCGGCCCCGCTATATGTACACGTGACAAAATTCATCCCCGTTCTGCAAGTCATTCGCGTGATAGTTCGCGCCTGGGTGCTATTTATTTTTGCGGCGGCGGCGCTTGTGGCCTTCGGAACCGACTGGCTGCTGAAAGCCGAAAGCGACAGCCTCGCAGGTTTTCTCAGACATGCGCGAAGGTTTCTCACGGGCGCGGTCGCGCTCGTACTGATCGCTGTGATCGCGTCTTATGCGCTGAGGCTCACGGGGTTTGCAGAGTACACGAGCGAATCGGGTCGCATAGCGTTTTTGCGCAAGTCTGCGGCGGTGCTCTCCGATCAATTCACGCCGCCTGGCCTCGGCATTTTAATCCCTCTTTTGCTTTTATTCGCCGTCTTCTTTTTGGTGAGAAGGATGGCTTCGGCAAAGATGAGCCGGAAGGCATTCTATATGGCTCTGGTCGCATTGCTCGTCGCCGATCTGTTCTGGCAGAGCGCGCAGTTCAACCCCACGTTCGATCGTTCGGGCATATTTCCTCCGACGAAGATAACCTCTCTTTTGCAGTCGCTTCCGCCGGGCCGCGTCCTCATAGTGCCCTCTGACATCGAGACCAATCGCAGCCTGGAAGATGAACGAAACAGAGAAAAGATAATCGCGCCGCCCAATACACTTTTGCCTTATCGCATCTCGACTGTGACGGGCAAGAACCAGCAGTTCCCGAAATGGTTCCGCGAGTTCGCTTCGCTCGTCGAGCCTCAACCCTACCTTAGCCACGTGGTCTTCGAGCAAGCCGGTTCGCGTTACTTCGATCTATTGAATGTGAGATACCTGTTGACGCATGCTTCACGGCCCGCCCCGGACGGCTATGATTTAATTGCGAGCGAAGAGGGCATATCGGTCTATGAAAACAAGAGCGCCTTGCCGCGCGCCTTTTTTGTCGACCATATAATCGAAGTTCCCACCCACGCCGATGCAGTAAGCGCGCTCAGTAATCCCGACCTGGATATAAAAACAACGGCCGTCGTGGAAACCGGGAGCGGGGGAGCAGGGGAGACACGGAGACGGGGAGAGAGGATTCGCCGCGTCGCCGCGTCCCCCACTCGCCGCGTCGGTGATAGCCAGGGGAGCAGGGGAGCAGAAGAGCAGAAGAGCCGATCTCGAAAGGCGGAGATAATAGAGGATCATCGCAATCGCGTGGTGATCTCGACCGATAATGAAAGCGATGGGTTGCTGATACTGAGCGACAATTACTATCCGGGATGGCAGGCTACGGTTGACGACAAGCCGGTCGAAATCCTGCGAGCGAATGTGACCATGCGAGCGGTCAGAGTGGCGGGCGGCAAGTCTGTGGTATCATTCCGGTTTGCGCCTGATACTTTCAGAGTTTCGGTATATGTGAGTCTTACGACTGCGGGGCTTGTGCTTGTTGTTCTGGTATTCGCGGCGATTAGAAAGAAATGGAAATCAGCCGTCAGCCGTCAGCCATCAGCCGTCAGCCGTCAGTCTGAAAGCTGAAAGCTGAAAGCTGATGGCTGATAGAGGGGTGACGGCTACGATTTACAGCAAGATAAAAAAGACCGTCAAGCACACGCTCATATTCGGAATAGGGAGCGTGGTCAACAGCGCCTTCGGGCTTGTGCTCGTGCCCGTCTATGCGCGCCGCCTCACGGCGAAGGATTTCGGCATCCTCACGCTGCTGATGATCACGCTCACGCTTGTGACCATAGTTTTGAAATTCGGCCTGAATCAGGCTTTCTTCCGCCATTATTACGACACCGAAGACGCTCGACATCGCCGCCGTCTGGTCGGGACGACGCTTTTGTTTCTATTTCTATCTGCGTCCGTCTTCACCGCATTGCTTTACGGCATCGCGCCGCAGATTTCGGCAGCCGTATTCAAGGGCGATGCGAGCAGGGCCGAACTTCTGCGACTCGTATTCTTCATCGGCTTCTTCGACATAATCACGCTCATTCCCGACACGATACTCAGAGTAAATTTTCGGTCGGCAAAGTATTCCATTCTCAATATTCTGACCTTCGGTTTTCAGGTCATTCTGATCTCGTATCTGGTCGTGGCCGTCGCCGCTACGGTTGAAAACGTGCTGATAGGCAGGCTCGCAGGCTCCATCTTCGGGGCGGCGATATTCTTCTTTGCGGTGCGGCGCGAATTGAGCATGAGCTTTTCTATGAAAGAGTTGCAAAGCATGCTCGCGTTCGGGGTGCCGCTCATCTTCGGGCAGGTATCCTTCACGCTGTTTATGATGATAGACCGTTTCTTCCTCGAACGATACGCGGCCAGAGAGAGCGAAGTCGGCTACTACGCGATGGCAAACACGCTGGTCTCAGCCGTCACGATTCTTGTGACCGTCCCTTTCGGGCAGGTGTGGACCGTTATGCGCTTTTCGGTGATGAACGAAGAAGCGGCTGAGGAATACTATTCGCGCGTGCTCACATACATAGTCCTCGCGAGCATGTTTCTGGCGCTCGCGGTCGCGGCGGTAGCGGGCGACGGATTGCTGCTATTCGGACTGAGAGGCTACTGGCCCGCCGTCACTCTCATTCCGCTTCTGGCTTTGTCTACGGTATTCGACAGCGCATCGCGCGTCTTAAACATCGGCATCACGCTGAGGAAGCGGACCATCTTCGCGCCGGTTGTGACGACTGCGGCGCTCGCGTTCAACATTGCGCTGAATTTTCTGTTGATACCGCGCTACGGCGCGCTAGGGGCGACCATTGCGACGCTGCTCTCTTATGTGGCCTTTTGCCTTCTGAGGTACTGGGTCTCGAACCTATTCTTCAAGGTCCGTTATGAATGGGGACGGGTTCTGACGCTCGTGGCGACGGGTGTGTCTGTGACGGGCATCTTTTATCTGATAGATTTTTTGCGCGGCCCATCGCCCGGCGACGGGAGATTATATCTATCGGCTTCGATCAAAACACTGCTCGCGCTCTTATTCCCATTGGCGCTTTTCGCGCTAGGCTTCTACGATGAGCGAGAGCGGCGCAAGATGGGCGAGTACAGAAACAAGCTTGCGCTTATGCTCAAGCGCCGAAGTTGGAAAGAAGCATGACCTTTAGGAGCCAAATAAATCTCGCAAGACATGAAGCCATGAGTTAAAGTGCCCGTTCATTGCCTACCGGTCATTCACCGGGAGGCGGGGCTTGCGTTTTGATCTTTGCGGCATTATCGAGAACGTCTGCAAATTGAGCTTCGCCCACGAGCGTGAGAAACACGAAACCCAGCGCCAGAAATTTTATATCGTCAGGCAGCGGCTTGCTCCCGTAATCGTTTATGATCGTGCTCAACTGATTCTTCTCGGCTTCATCCATATTCTGAAATGCCAGCAGAGAAGCGAGCAGGTAGTTGGAGGCCGTAGCGAAAGATCCCATTCCCCTGATTTTAGGCAGGTTTTCGACGACGATGGCCTGACGCCTTTTGGCCCGCGCCCGGTCGATGCGCTCGTCAAACATCTGCAATAGAACGGTAATGACATAATCGGGGCCTACCGATATTTCCTTATCGCCCTCTCCTTTTAAAACGGCCAGCCTCGTGCGCATGACGGCGCTGGCGCCGAACCCTGCGGCCAGCGCCTTTACGAAATTGTTCCCTGACACTGTAGGAAAACTATCCTTGTAATAATCGATCAGAAAAAAAGCGAGTAAGGAAATGGTGCCGTTCAGCAGGGTGTAAACCAGACCGTAAGGACTGAGAATGGCATAGAACGGTTCATCGCGGTAGCGTGAGGCGATCTCCGATATTCCCACGAGCGCGCCGCACACAAACGCAAAGATGATCCCCCGTGCAAAGCCCGACAGCAGTTTGTCATAGAGAAGGAAAAAGCAGAGTACGCTTATCACCAGAACAAAATAGATAGGGGGCGAGTAATCTCTAAATTTCATCACGGTTCCCTGAGCAAATGAACAAGGTGGTTTCCGGTAATGTCTCTTTCCGTAATTTCGACGAATTTCAGGCTCTCAAGGCGGTTGATGACTTCGACGAACTCTTCGAAGCGAGGGACGGGCTTCTGTTGGTTCACCGCGCGTATAAGGTCGTGCGTGCGCATTTGCCGGTCTTGCGCATTTCTCAAGGCTTTGAATATAGGTTCGCTGTAAACTATGATCGCTTCTTCCAGAGCCTGGGATCCCATGTCCCTCTGCTGATTTTTTTTCTCCTCGGGGCCGAACAGGTAATCGAGTGAAAATTGTTTTTTAATATCCGTCATTACAACATCTCCCTATAAGCGAAATTCGGTTCTTGGACGGATTATAAGGCGTTGGCGAACTTTGACGCAACGCGGTTTCCCCGCCCGGTCGTTCTCAACATGCAGATCGCGCAGAAGGGCGTCTCTTCGAGTTTACACGCGCCCGGCCGAGTTGCCGCTGGCAAGAGGGTGCGGTTGCGATAAAGTCGGTGCATGGTTTCTACTGTGGAACGCAGAGCGTTCTACAGCATCCCGCAGGCAGCAATTGGCGGTGCTTGAGGAAAAGGCTTCCTTTTGAAAATCCTACCTACATCAGCCCCGACTCGTTCCTCCTCGGATTCCCCCCAATCGGGAGAGGTTCGAAGTTCAACCTTACGTCGCTTTTGGATTGACATCAGGCAAG
>JAKEHD010000349.1 GCA_022615215.1 Blastocatellia bacterium | reverse complement strand
GCGATTCGGAAAGGATGAAGGCGGAAGGATGAAGGATGAAAACCGGAGTGAAGCCATCGATTCATCCTTCATCCCTCATCCTTCATCCTTCATAACGCCCCCGACCCCCTGCTCCCCTGCGCAATGTGTTATCTGTGGTCAAAAAACGAGAAATGAGCGTGAGCCAGGAGAAGATAGACCGTTTCCGCAAGCAGATAGAAAGCGAATGGCTGAGTAACATCGTTCCCTTCTGGTCGAGCTATGCGCCGGACGAAGTGTACGGCGGGTTTCGCGGATGGATCGCAAGCGACCTGCGCATAGATGAGCGAGCCGACAAAGGCGTAATCCTGAATGCGCGCATCCTGTGGACTTTTTCTCACGCTTATAAACTTTATCAGGATGATTCTTTTCGACAGATCGCAGAGCGCGCTTACCATTACTTCACTCGACATTTTATCGACCGCGAGCAGGGGGGCGTATTCTGGACGGTCGACTATAAGGGCCGCCCGTCGGACACGAAGAAGCGGGTCTACGCGCAGGCGTTCGCCATTTACGGTTTGACCGAATACTTTCAGGCGACAGGCCGTCGAGCGGCATTGGATAAGGCTTTTGAGATTTTCGACTTGATGGAAAGCCGTTGCCGCGACCGCTACACGGACGGCTACTTCGAGACCTTCGAGCGCGATTGGACGATGGCCGTAGATCAGCGTTTGAGCGAAGTCGACCTTGACGAAAAGAAATCCATGAACACGCACCTGCACGTCCTCGAAGCTTATGCGACGCTCTGCCGCGCTTCATCCGATGAGCGGGTCAAAGAGAGACTTCGCGCCGTCATCGATATTTTTCTGACACGCATAATTCATCCGCGAACGCTGCGCCTGCGAATGTTCTTCGACGAAGAGTGGACGAGCCGGTCGGAAAGTATTTCGTTCGGGCACGACATAGAAGCAAGCTGGTTGTTGTGCGAAGCGGCAGAAATTTCAGGCGATGACGAGGTGCTTGCCGATGTGAGGGCCGTCGCTTTGAAGATGGCTCAGTCGGTTTATGAGAACGGGTTGGACGTGGATGGCAGCCTGTTTTATGAAGCGGGCGCGGATGGTATAACGGACGACGACAAGCACGCTTGGGCGCAGGCCGAGGCGGTTGTGGGTTTTGTGAACGCCTGGCAGTTGAGCGCGAACCAGTATTTTTTAGAAGCGGCGATGCGCGCGTGGGAGTTCATCGACCGACATATCGTTGACAGAAAAAACGGCGAATGGTTCTGGAAGGTGTCTCGCGCAGGGGTGCCCGCGCTCGACCTGCCCAAGTTGAGCCAGTGGAAATGTCCTTATCACAACTCGCGCATGTGGTTTGAAATCGGGCGTCGCCTGAGCGAAAGCAAGGAGATCGGGTCTAGCCCATATAAATGGAGACACTAGTAGAAAAAGGTTTATGTAGTAAGCTAACCGTCAGCCAAAGCAGACGGCTTGAGCACTGTCGAGGAAAATCCTGATGATTAACAACAACGGACTTTCACCAGATCGAAATCTGGCAGCGCCAGCTTACGATAGATGAGCGCCAATCAAACACAGACGGTCATTTTTTCCTGGGCGGTAGAATCCCGCGAGCCACCTTGATCTGCTTTATAAGGCTTGAAGCGATCTCCCCCGCGACCGTGCCGCCAAGCGATATCACCTTTCCACTGGCGACCACGATTTTAGTCTCCGGGTCCACAGCCCTGAAGGGGAACTCAAGAGTGAAAATCGCCCGGTCAACTTCGACTATCAAATCGGCTTCCGAGAGATCCTGGGTTATCATCAACTCCAACTGTTCAAACTCGGGTTTCTCGCGCAGCGCGTTTTCGAGCACTACAGGTTTCATATACGCCGTCCGCGAGCGAATAAAGATTTTTCTGGCCGCAGCCAGAATCGCCGCCGTATCCTCGCCCGTCTTATCCTGTACGGATTCAGTCACAGGCGCTCCAATCGCATTTGCCGGGTTCACTGAAGCAACGATTGCAAGCACGATCAATAAAACAGCGATCCCTCGCACCGCTGCACCGTTCTTGTGAGGCGACAAATTGAAGACATCCGCGCCGACATCGTGTCTACGCATAAGGATTTTCCTCCTTCAGTATCAATTTCGCAAAAGAAGACACGCGGCATAGTCCGAGTCGCTATAGGATTCCTGAGAATGTGAAGTATATGAAGAGAAGAAGATAAGCAGAGCCTGGCCTTGTGACACTTTTTAGATTGTCATAGCTTTCAGGAGACGGGCCGGGTGAGGAAGTCCTTGAAATCTCTCAATTCGGTCAGCGACGAATCGGCGATGATGCGAAAGACGCGGACGCGGCAATCGGCTGGAAGTCGAGTGGCCGTGAGCGCGTCTGTTATCACAAGCGCGCTCAGGCGCAGCCCCTTTTCCCATCCACGCTCGCGGGCGTCGCGAAAGTTGAGCGCGTCCGGGTCTACTCCGGCGGCGACCAGAATCGTGTGCCCCCACTTGAGAAATTCCGGCCAGCGCGAGACCACCGTAATCAACGCATCGGGCGGCGGCACGGTCTCGCCCGCGAGCATCGCAGGCACCGAACGCAGACGCAATAGAAGGCATGAAGTGTCGGTCGGGAGCAGAGCGCGGACGCGCTCGGCCTGATTATAGAGGGCTACCGCGACAGCGCCTGTCAGATGTGATCGATCTGCGCACTCATACGCTCCCGCCCCGGAAACGCGAAAGCCGGTCGCGTCTTTGATTTCGGCCACCAGAATGTTTCGCAACTCTTCATCCGGCTCGATGACCAGAAAGTGATCGGGCGGTTGCAGCGCGAGCCATTGCTTCAATCGCGATTGAATCTCCCTGAGCGGAAACCCTTTCTCACGGGCCACGCGGAAAAAGGTCGAGATCAACTGATCGAGTTCGAGCGTCGCATCCATGAGCGGACCTGCATCGAGCGTGCGGACATAGATGCCGCTGCCTTTGCGAAACTCCACCCATCCGCGACGGGCCAGGTCGCGATAAGCCGCGCTCACGGTGTTCGAGTGTATGCCGAATCGCTGGGCCAGTTCTCTGGTGCTTGGCAGCTTCTGGCCCGGCTTCAAATCGTCGCTTATTATGCCTAACACGATTTGCGTGGCCAGTTGCTCACGCAGAGGAACCTCGCTGTTTTTCGATAACCAGAGGCGCATAAAGAAGCAGGGGTGCAGGGGTGCGGGGGTGCTTCTCCTCTCCCCTGCTCCTGCGGCACCCCTGCTCCCCTGCTTAATAGCCCCCTGCGCTAATTGGATGAACCGTTCTTTGCCAGAATGAAGTTGGGTTCGATGTCGACGGGCACGCCGGAAAGCTTGTCGAGCGCTTTCTGCATCGGCGGCCTTATCACGGCGTACTTGTCGAGCATCGCTTTTGCCTTCTCGTAAGAGCCTTCGGCCTGAAGAGTGAGTATGTCGTGAGTGAGCTTTCGGACGGCCTCTTTGATGCGCGATGTATCTATACTGAAAGTCCCCGTCGCTTCGTTTATCTTGATACCGCCCTCATCGACCAAATAGTTGAACTGCATGGCAACACCTCTGCCGTGCGCTTCGGTGATCCCGAACCGCACAGACCGGAAGGCGCTCGCCAGATAGGTCGTATACATCGCTTGCTCCACGCGGCGGTCGACCACGCCTTTGTCTATCAGATATTGCAAACCCCAGAGGCCGGTTACGTCGGCCTTTGCCTCTTCGATGGCCGAGGCGAGTTCCTTTAGTTCCTGCCGCACGGTCGTGTCTTTGCCTCCGACTTTGATATTGTGCGGGCCGAGACCGTGAAACAACTCGTGCGCGAGTATGTGCGTGAAGAAAGCATCGAAAGAAACATCCGTCTGATGAGCCGCCTCAAGCACGACCTTCGATATAGGCAGGAGTATTTTGCTGAACTTCGCCTCCTGAACGTTTTTTAGCATGACGCGCTTCGAGCCTTTCTCTTTCACAACGCGCTCGTCGTTGGGCAGATTGAAAGCCGCCGTCTGCACGCCGTTATTGCCGTCTCCGGAAGCGAACACCTCTTCTACCACGCGAATCGCTGCCGAAGTTCCGAGCTTGGGATTGCGATAGCGTTCCTCGATGGGCAGATTATCTTCAAGCTCCTGAAGGTAGTTGCTGAACTTCGCAAGCTTCGCCGTTTCAGCCTCGTCGCGCAGCGTGACATAAGCTTCGAAGGCCGCCTTGTAGCCGAATAACTCGTCTTCATAAGTCTCATAAGGCCCTATGGTCACATCGATGGGCGAATCGAGTTCCATCCACGCAACGTCGCTCGCATAGTAATCGTTCGACGCGAAGGCATCGGCCCGCGAGGTCAGATATTTTTTTAGGGTCTGATCGGTCGTAAGCTCTGCGGCTTCGCGCAGAAGCCGGGCCGCCGGTTCTAGAAACTCGCGGTACTCCTCGCTGTAAGGCACAGCCTTGAGCTTGCGGTCGGACGAGCGGCGAATGGTATGGAAAAACCCTATAGCCTTTTTGCGCTCCGCATCGGGCAAGCCTTCGGCCCAGGCGTCGAACTCTTCTTTGGTTATGTCGTCGGGATAATAGTTCGCGTGCGGCGGCTTCTCGTGCGGCACGCCTTCGATGAACGGTTCGTTCTCGTCCAGACGAGACCAGGGACCGACGTTGATCTTGAAATAGTGAAGGCGCTCGCGGCCCGCAGGCGTCGCGTCGGCTTCGAGCTTTCGCTTCAGATCGACATTACCGCTCCACACCTGACGCAGAAATATGGCATCCATATAGCGCGCCGCCTCGATTATCTTGTCGAGCGCCTTGCGGTCGTTTTCGGATAATTGCGAAGCGTCAGCGGTGATTTCGGTCGGAGCGAAGCGCCCGATTTTGGCCGCAAGCGACCCGTCCATCGCTGCTGCGTGTTCATCCTCTTTCGGACCTCCTCCTTGACCATTACAACCCGATAGCGCGAGGCCGAATGCCATCGTCAGCAAAAAATATGTCATGCGTGATTTCATAATACAACCGCCCCTTTCAGTGTTTTTGACACAATAACTGTCGTTTCAGCGAGTGAGTAGATTCTATCTCCCTGACCCGATTTGTCAATCTCATCCGTTCCTCTCAATAACTTGAACGAGGCTGCGCGGAATGTTATTATCAAACTAGACTTTTTAGTACAGATTTGCTAGAATCCGGGCTTGCTCAAGACGGATTGCCCGATTTTTCAGGTCCGGGGCTTTTAAAGCATTGATAAACGCGCGAGTTTTTATAGGAGATTTACGATGGCAATAATAACACATGGAAAGAAGCGAACACTTGGCTCGATTATCAAACGATTGCTCTTTTACGATCTGTTCACGGGCCTCGCGCTCACCTTCAGCTACAACCTCCGCGCTCTATACGAAGGCCGCGTCGTCGGCGATCCGTATCATGCCATCTACACAGAGCAGTACCCT
>JAKEHD010000348.1 GCA_022615215.1 Blastocatellia bacterium | reverse complement strand
TATCAACAAATATGATTTCATGCCCCCCGTGAACGCTTACCATTTATCGTCGCAGCCCTGGATTTTCCCAACTCTCAAAACCGAATTGCGAGCTTTTCCGCGTGCGGTTGCCTTTCTTTTCTGAGTTCGAGATTCAGCCGCCAACGGAATCGCACGAGGTCACGGAACGCCTTGACGATGACTCTGAGATTAGCGCCCGTAGCTTCACCCGCCCGGCGCGGCAGATGTGTGAGCGGCTCTTCGACTATATTGAATCCTCGCGCCCGCGCGCCAGCCAGCAACTCCGTGTCTATCATCGCGCCATCGGAGGCTATGTTTACTTTGGAAAGTATCCTGCGGCGAAAAACTTTGAAGCCGCAATCGATGTCACGGCTGAGATAACCGAACAATGTCATGACAACCATCTTCCAGCCGAAAGCGTTGAGCTTGCGGATAATGTTATCGCGCCGGTCGGCCCGATAACCGCAAACTATGTCTGCTTTGTTCATTCGCTTCAGGAGCCGGTCGATCTCGCTGAAATCGAACTGTCTGTCGGCCGGAAAGAAGGCTATCAAATCTTTCGAGGCTGCGGCGAACCCTGCTTTCAAAGCCCCGCCGTATCCTCGGTTGGGATGATGCTCGACAAGCTGCAAATTCGGAATGCGCTCGGTCAGCGCGCGAGCGACTTCGCCCGTGCGGTCTGTGCTGCCATCGTTGACCAGTATGATTTCATGCTCTATGCCCAATCCTTGAGCCACTGTTGAAACTTCACTGACTGCCGCTTCGACATTCGCCTCTTCATTGAAGGCGGGAAGAACTATTGAAAGACTCAACATGATGCGCGTACTCCTATGATTTTTATTCCGACGGCGTTTCGGTTTGAGTAGCTCTTTCCAACACTCGGTAGACCGTCGTGTGGCGATCAGAGAAAACCTTCCGCATGCGCGGACTCTGATCGGCCATGTTTATAAATGCGCGATGTTCGTTATCTGTGAAGACGTACTCGCAGCCGAACTCTGCGAGAATCATCTCTTCCATCTCTCGAACCCTTCCCTGAGTTATGTCCTCGTAACTGTGATATAGCCGCTCGTGTTTCAGGCGCATGAAATCGGGGTCGAGTCCGAGTATGTATGTGTTGTGGGTGTTGTAGAAAAAGAGCTTGGGAAAATCATCCCAATCGGTATGAAAGACCGTTGCGCCCGCCGGTGTATTTGCGGCCAGCCACTCTGCGCCGCCTTTGTATGCGATGGTCGCAGGCTCGCTCGTTATATCTTCTCTCGCAGCCTGTATGGTCGCATAAGCGACGAACCAGAACGCTATGCCTATAAGTATCATCGCTGCCACGCGCACTCTCTTTCCTGCCAGATGAGTCCATTCGAGGTTCTTCAAACGGTCACGCGAGGCGAACGCAAAAAACATCACCGCTGAAGGCGGGAAATACTCGACGAAGCGGCGCGACTTAAACAGCAGGACGAGATACATCGTTGAGACCAGAAACCAGAAGAGTCGCGCCCGGTCCTCTTTCCACTCCGCGCGGTCGGTCAAAAGAATGCCGCCCACATAAGCGAGAATCGCCACAAGCGATGTAGTCACGAGCGCCCATGAACTGAAGGGATACCATTCGGTTCCCACTGTGGTTTGATACTCTGCGGCGAACAGCTTGGGAACTATGTGATCCCAGATGAAGGATATGTTCTTGGGAAAGTAGGGATTGAGAACGTGACCCGCTATGATGCCCGCGCCGACCGCGAGTACGAGCTTGTACTCGATTCTTTTCTCAGCGATGAAATGAACTATCGCTCCGAACAGGACGAGGGGAACGAGAAGCGGGAAGGCATTGTATGACCAGACGAAGATGATCGTTAGTATTACGAGTCCCTTCGCGTTGCGCTTCATTATCAGGTGAAAAGCGATCAATTGAAGCGCGAGGCTGAGACTCTGACCGCGAGCCATGCTCATGCGATAGAGAAACGGGCTTGATGATGCGAAGAGTACGATGAGCCAAAAGAGCGGATAGCCGATTCCGTATCGCCTGAGCAGGAGATAAAAGATCATAAAAGCAATCGCGGCCAGAGCTACCGGCGACAGCTTGGCCGCAAGCCTCAGGTCGCCCGTGAAAGTGAATGGCATCTGAAAAACATGCAGAAGCATGTGATGATCTGTGTAGTGTACTTCATCGAGAATCGTGAACTTCAACCAGGGGAAATCAATCGGCAATCCCTGTTCGCGGATCAATTGAGCCGTCTTGATGTGATAATAGCCGTCATAGTCAACGATATTCGGCCCGGCAAACTGAATGTAGGCCAGAAGAGCGCCCGAAAAAATCAACGCCAGAGCAGCGTGTACTAAAAAGTCTGTCCGCGCTCGCTCTCTTGTTTTCATCTTCATATTTGAAATCAGAGCCTTTGATTCGATCATCGGTTGTGTTCTCTCTCGCTTATGCTGACGATTGTTGAGAGGGTCTGAGGGACGGACGGCCATCCCTCAGAGGTGAGCATGCACGCGATTTAACTATTCATCCTTTTGATCTTCCTGGCTTCAAGGGAGCCGTCGGCGCGGAAGAAGCCCTTGACTTTCACCTTTGTTCCGACGTTCACACCGCCCTTGATGCGCGTAGACTCGGTGACGACAACCGCGCGGCCGGCAATTCTCCAGGTACCGATCACCTGAGAGGGTATATTCTCCACAAAGCCTTTGAAACTGGCCGACGAACCCGGATTGCCATTGCCATTCCCGTTGCCGTTACCATTGGCATTGCCGTTGTTGTTTCCATTTTCATTGCCGTTACCATTGGCATTCCCGTTGCCGTTGGCATTGCCATTCCCATTTCCGTTGCCGTTGGCATTACCGTTGCCGTTCCCGTTATCATCGTCGTCATCGTCGCCGCCGCCGTTTCCCGGTCCACTGCCCAGAAGGCCGAAGTCGCCATCGTTATCGTCGTTTATGCCGTCGCCGTCAGCGTCTTCGTCGTAAGCGTTTTCGATGCCGTCCCCGTCTTTGTCGTCATCTTTTTCATTCACCAGGCCGTCAGCGTCTATGTCTTCGTCATCGTAATTGGCGATAGCATCTCCGTCCGTGTCGTCATCGCGACCGTTATACATGCCATCGCCGTCGATGTCTTCGTCATAAGCATTCAGCAACCCGTCGCCGTCAACGTCCTCATCTTCCCCGTTCAGCAACCCATCGCCATCAACGTCAGGGTCCATTGCGTTAGGCAAGCGGTCGCCATCGAAGTCCAGAGCCGGATTCTCGGCGTTCTCGCGGTTGTACTGCATGCCGATGAGAGCCACTGCCATCAGGCGCGAAGCTTCCTTCTTGTCCGCCTTCGAGTTGATCGTTATTAATTCGTCTATTGCGGCTCCCGACGCCAGGTATCCAATCGCATAGTCGAGGCTCTGACCCGTGATCCTTGCTGCCATCGCGGGCGCGCTTAAATCTTTCAACTTCACACCGCGAGCCAGCAACTCCTGGGCTGGGACTCGGCTATGCACCGCCAGCACGTGCGCCGCAAGCTCAGAGCCGCTTCCTTTTTCCAGCTTTTTGGTCTCCCGTGATAGCTGTTTCGCTAACTGAGACAACTGCGTCCCGTCCTGAGTACCGTCGGCGCTTGCCTCCTGCGGGGATGACAGGAACGAATAAAGTCCCCATAAGGGCAAGCCTAACAGCGCCAGTGCCATAACCCTTACCCAACTGTCCATTGTCCGATTCGTTTTCATAATGATTACTCTCCTCAAACTTATAAATTCGGCCCGTTTAAGGGCTTTGCCCCTTGATAGGCTGACTGATTCAACTTTCAATCGACCTCGAATATGAGGCGACCCGTGCTTCCCTAACCAGCTAATCCCGCGTCTCACAAGCTCCCTAAGCGCCTCAATCGGCACGGCTTAACTGCAAAAGAGCCACAGAGCCTAAGAATCCACTGTTACAGGAGAGCCTTCGGGCCGGGGAAAAATACATAAAACCTTTTGCTTGAGTTTAGACAGGCATCTTCCTACAGTGACGCCTTGAGAAACCCATTTCGTCGATCAAAAAGTTCTTATACCTGACGGCCTCTATTTCGCCATCGTAGACCGGTCTAGGCAATGGGCGATACCCGGATGAGGGTTTTGGCAATAGCGTTTATGATCTCAAAAGCAGTGTCCCGACTCAGGTAGAAAATCTGATATACTGTTTGGCGAAACTGGCGTAGAGGGTCATATACCTTCACGCACATGGCCCGTAAGGTTTTACGCCAGTCTGTGATTTTTCAATACTTTTTGTCTAAACGCGAGTAAGATAATGGCCGTGCCATCGACACACGAAGTGACGCAATTGCTCGTGGCCTGGAGTGACGGCGACAGAGGTGCGCTTGAGCGACTCGTGCCGCTCGTTCACGCCGAATTGCACCGCCTGGCGGGATATTATCTGGCAGGGGAGCGGAAGGGGCATCAGTTGCAAACATCTGCGCTCGTCAACGAAGCCTATCTGCGACTGATCGATTGGAAGAACGTGCGCTGGCAGAATCGCGCGCACTTCTTCGGGGTATCGGCGCAGATAATGCGCCGCATCCTTGTAGACTTCGCTCGCAAGCGTCCTCGCGTCGCGGGCAAGACCGCTCATCACGTTTCGCTAGATGAAGCTTTGAACGTCACCGCGAAGCGCGGCGACGACCTTGTCGCCCTTGACGAAGCTCTCACGGGTCTGGCCCGAATAGATGAGCGCAAAGGCCGTATAGTCGAACTGCGATTCTTCGGCGGACTCAGCGTCAAGGAGACTGCCGAAGTGATGCAGCTTTCCGAAATCACCATAATCCGCGAATGGAACAAAGCGAAAGCGTGGCTCTACAGGGAACTGAGCAAAGAGAAATGAATCGCTGATGAATGATTTATGGATGCAGAACGCTGGGCAAAAATAGACCGCTTGCTCGATGAGGCGATGGACCGCGACCCTCGGTCGCGCACGACATTCCTCGACGAAGCCTGCGCGGGCGATGAGGAACTGCGGCGCGAGGTCGAATCACTTCTCGAAGCCCACTCACAGTCAGAGCCTTTCCTCAGCACCCCGGCGCTGGATGTCGTGGCTCGACATCTGGCCGGTGAAAAGAATATCTCGCTGGTCGGAAAACAGTTCGGAGCTTATCAGGTGCTCTCGGCTATCGGCGCAGGCGGGATGGGTGAGGTTTATCTTGCGCGTGATGAACGGCTGAGGCGCAAACTGGCGCTCAAACTTTTGCCTAAGAGATTCACACAGGACACAGACCGCGTGCGGCGGTTCGAACAAGAAGCCCGCGCCGCCTCGGCGCTCAATCATCCGAACATAATCACGATATATGACATGGGCGAGATGGCCGAAACCTATTTCATCGCAAGCGAATATGTGGAAGGCCGGACCCTGCGCCAATTGATAGAGCGCGGACCCTTGCGAACCAAAGAGGCGATGGATATATGCGTGCAGGTGGCCGACGCTCTGGCGGCGGCGCACGAAGCGGGGCTTGTGCATCGCGACATAAAGCCGGAAAACGTAATAGTGCGGCCGGACGGTTACGTCAAGGTGCTGGATTTCGGGCTGGTCAAACTTACTGAGCGCGGACTGCCTGAACGGGAGTCCGGTTCGAGCGACCTCGACAAGACGAACCCTGGCATTGTGCTGGGGACGGTTGCCTATATGTCGCCGGAACAGGCCGAAGGCTTGGAGGTCGATCATCGCAGCGACCTCTTCAGCCTGGGGGTGTTGATGTATGAACTCCTTACGGGAGTCTTGCCTTTCAAGGGAGATTCCACCCCCTCCATCCTCAACGCGATCATATACCATCAACCCGCGTCGCTCTCAAGCCTTAACGTGAACGTAAACGCCGAGATGGAGCGAATAGTCAATCGCGCGCTCGAAAAAGACCGCGACCTTCGCTATCAGACGGCCTCAGACCTGCGAGCGGTGCTGAGGAGGCTGCAAAAGAGCATAGACTCGCAGGCAACAGCGTCTGGAGAAGCGATAACAGCGGCAGGGGTCAAAGCAGCAGAGCGATTCGTCAATCACTGGTGGATGAAAGCCGCAATCATCGCGACTGCTTTCGCGCTGTTGTCTACAATGGCCTGGTTATTCTTTCCTCGAACCGCAGGCAAGCCCAACGGCGTCGATTGGAGCGAGGCCAGAGCGGAAAAAATTACAGACCAGGCCGGCCCTGAGATATTTCCAAGCCTTTCGCCTGACGGCAAGTCGCTCGTTTACGCCAGTCGTTTAGGCGGGAATTACGACATCTACTATAAACGCATAGGTACGAAGAAGACGATAAATCTGACTGAAGGTTCGCCCGATGATGATTCGCAGCCGGCCTTCTCGCCTGACGGCACTCGCATAGCATTTCGGTCAAGCAGGAAAGGCGGCGGAATATTCGTTATGAGCGAAACGGGGGAATCCGTCAGGCAATTAACCAATTTCGGTTTTAACCCGGCGTGGTCGCCGGACGGAAGAGAGATCGCCTGCGCCGAAAATTCTGTCACCACAAACACCCGAACCAAAATCCCGAGCCGCATGTGGGTGGTCGATGCCACAACCGGCGAGAGCCGCCTCCTCCTTGAAGGTGACGCAGTGCAGCCAAGCTGGTCGCCCGACGGCAATAGAATCGCCTTTTGGGGTGTGCACAAAGGCACCCAGCGCGACATCTGGACAATGCCTGCAAGCGGCGGCGACGCTGTGCTGGTCACCGATGATGCTTCTGTAGATTTCAATCCGGTCTGGTCGCCCGACGGCAAGCACCTTTACTTCATTAGCAGTCGCAGAGGCACATTCAGTTTGTGGCGCGTGCCGATTGACGGGGCAAGCGGAAAGACATTGGCCGAGCCTGAGTTAGTGCCCTTGCCCTCCGCGAGATCCCGTAATATCAGCTTTTCCAGGGACGGGAAACGGATGGCTTTTTTGCAAGTAAGCGCCAACCAAAATGCCTACAGGCTCTCGTTCGACCCTGTCACAGAAAAGATTATCGGTCAACCTGAAGCGGTCACCAGAGGCTCGACGCCCGTATCTGCGCCAGCCATCTCCCCGGATGGCACGTTACTGGCTTATACAATGTCAAGAGTAAAAAGTGATATTTACCTCTTAAAACAGGGCCATTCAATACCAGACCAGATCACCGAAGGTTCGGGCACTCACCTGGTTCCAAGGTGGTCGCCCGATGGCAAACATATTTTATTCTATTCAAATCCGACCGGATCGTATCAGATATATTCCATCAAGAGCGATGGAAGCGGGAGGCAGCAATTGACGGATGTGGCAAGTCCCGGCGCAGTTTATGGGATTATGTCGCCGGTCGGTAATCGCCTGGCTTATAGCTTCTTCAGCGGCAAAACCGTTCTCATTGACTTGAGCAAGCCATTCAAAGATCAAACGCCGCTGGAGACACCTCTATTCCCCGGTTCAAGCAATCATTTTGTAGCGTGGGATTGGTCGCCGGACGGAAAGTACCTGGTCGGCTCAAGGACCGGCGGAGGAGGCAGCGTCCCCGGCATACATATCTACTCGCTGGAGAGTCAGCAATATGAGCGAATTTCTGACATCGGCGCGCATTCAGTATGGCTAAATGATAATCGCAGGTTGGTCTTCACAACCGGCAGCAGTCTCTACATAATTGACCGCCTGACAAAAAAGCCCAGGGAGTTATGGTCATTCTCTCCGAATGCGATCAGCCGTCCCTCGATAACGAGGGATAACAGGTCAATATACCTCGCACTTACTATCGCTGAAGCTGACATCTGGATACTCTCACTTGAATAAATCAGTGAAGGCCAAAGCAAAAGGGTGAGGCGTAATGAATTCTTTCGTTCGCGCCTGGGAGTTTTGCCCTCGATAAAATCGTCGGTTTCAGACTCTCACGCGCAACCGCTGGCTTTACTATACTGCGCGCGGAGTAAAATGAAACTTTTCCGCAAATGCAGAACATATTTGGAGTGCGCCGCAAT
>JAKEHD010000347.1 GCA_022615215.1 Blastocatellia bacterium | reverse complement strand
CCCGGTTTCAGTCAGGTGAAGTTTTACTGCGAGGGGGCAAGGGGTGAGGGCTGTCTGTGCAGAGGTGCAGGGGGGCAGGGGGGCAAGGGGGCAGAGGGGCAGGGGTGATCGGATTATTGCGTGATTAGATAATTGGGTATAAATGAGCGAGCGAAGAGGAATTGCTCCCCTGCTCCCCCGCTCCTCTGCTCCCCTGCTCCTCTGCCTCGTCGCGCCCTGCGCCGATTTCGCGCTCGCGGGAGCCTGGGACGCAACATGACCGGAAAAAATGAGTATGGCCATCGCCGCAAACAGGCTGCACGAGATGTGGCTGATTTGATCTTTGCGATTCATCATAAAGGGTTTCCCTCCTCCGCACATTGAATAGGCGGGAGGGGCAATATCGCCCGATCATCGAAGAAAAAATTCGGCCGCCGACCCTCAGTCTCAGGTCTGATTGCGCGGGACCGGCGGCTGAGAAGAAATCATCTCTGAGTTCGAGCATTCGATATTTTCAAACTTCTCGACCGGCGCGCTCGAAGGCTTTGTCGCAATATCCTCGGTTTGCAGAGCAGCGCCGGGCAATATCACATCGTCTCCGAAGAGGATCATTTTCAACTCTCCGATTCGGTGCCTGCGATTTCAGCTTCACTGCTTTCCGTGAGGTCGCCGAACTGGCTGATGATTGCAAGAGAAAGGCTTGTAAATCCGCCCGGCACTGCTTTGGCGATGTCACCGTTTTTCGAATCGAAGATCAGTTCTTCACAAACGGCGGTATTTGCTCCGGCATCAATGGTTCTCGATGAATGGCTTTTCATCATTCTTTCGTCCTTTTTGCCGACTTGCCCGAACAGCAAGACATAAGGGCGGCCGGTCGGCAATTCACTGAAGATGTATATTGAATCAATGCGTCGCCAGGGCCTGCCGCCCAGTGGATTCAGAGCACCTTTTCGCTTTCACCTATTAGAGCGGAAAATCTCGTCAAATCCCCTCAATTATTTTTAGCGGACTGACGCGCCCTATTACCTAAGTCGGGATTTGCGGGCAAAAGCTATCATGGAGAAGAGATTTTTCGATCGGTCTCGCGCTCCGGCAAAATGGTCCGGCTCCGTAAATGACCGCCTCATAATTGACAAAGCGGCGGCCGGGCCATAAAATCGCCGCACGGGTTTCGCCCGTGCCGAAGCGATCTTTTTCCTGCTGTCGCTGGAGGGTCTAAAAGTGGTTCCAACGATCAGAAGATGTTTGCTGGCCTCGATGCTGCTCGCAGGTTTGGCGGCGGGCGCATCGGCTCAACAGAGGCCGCTGCTTACCGAAGATGTCGACATAATCAAGCCCGGCGTCATTCGCATAGAGGCGGGGTTCGAGTTTCTTCAGGACCAGAAGTTTCCTCTGTCGGGCTTGCGCGGCGATCTCGTGAAGCTGGCCGATATGCGACTCAGCTTCGGGATGTCGCCGAACGTCGAATTTCAAATCGAGTGGACCGCTCATAACTTCCTCTCGATCGACGGCCGCAATGAGTCGCGCGTTCCATTGAGGCTGGGCGCTAATTCCGCCGACACTAACGACGTGGGGGATGTGACGCTCTGGATGAAGATGAAGCTTCGCAACGAGTCGCGCCGCGCGCCCGCCCTCGGATTTCGATTCGGAGTCCAGTTGCCGAACTCCGATCAATCTCTCGGAATCGGCACAAACACGACGAACTTCTACGGCATGATTACTGCGGGCAAGCGACTGCATAACGACCGGCTCAATCTGTTCGGCAACATCGGTCTCGGCATATTGCAAGCGCCGGTTGACGAATTCACTCAGAACGATGTCCTGATGTATGGGCTGGCGGGAGTCTATACGGTCTCGGATCGTCTCAACCTTGTCGGAGAAGTGAACGGATTTCATTCGACCCGCAGGCGCACTCCCCTGGGCACGGAGGATTTCGCCGAGACCCGCATAGGAGCGCAACTGCGCGCGCTCGGCGTCAGGTGGAACGCGGCGGGCATATTCGGCCTGTCAGACCGCGCCCCCCGCACAGGCTTCGCTCTGGGCATCACTTACGATTGGGAAGCGTTCAGCCCCGTCAAGTGATTGAGAGCGCGGCGTTCAGAAGCTTTTCTCGCAATATAATCCCTTCGCAGGGGCGCGCGGTCTGGCAAACCCGCGCGCCGTAAGGCGCTCATCCGCTACGACGAGGACCAATGAAAAAAAACGAATATACCGCTTCAACCAAAGAGCATGAGAGACTGAAAGACAATTCGGGCGGCGTGCCGCCCTGGCGCAGGTGGGGCCCCTACCTGAGCGAAAGGTCATGGGGCACTGTGCGCGAAGATTATAGCCCGTCGGGCAATGCGTGGGATTACCTCACTCACGACCAGGCGCGCAGCAAGGCTTATCGCTGGGGCGAAGACGGACTGGCGGGCATCTCCGACCGCTATCAGTTGCTCGCCTTCGCGCTCGCGCTCTGGAACGGGCGCGACCCTATTCTGAAAGAGCGCGCCTTCGGTCTCACTCCCGGTGAAGCCAATCACGGCGAAGACGTGAAAGACTACTACTTCTATCTCGACAGCACTCCGACCCATAGCTACATGAAATATCTGTACAAGTACCCTCAGTCGGAGTTCCCTTATCGCCAAATGGTCGAAGAGAACGCAGGCCGTCACGGGCGCGGTCTCGAATACGAATTGCTCGATACGGGGATATTCGACGAAGACCGCTACTTCGATGTCTTCGTCGAGTACGCCAAAGCGTCTCCCGAAGACTTATGCATAAAAATAGAAGCGTTCAATCGCGGCCCCGAAGACGCGCCGCTTCACATAATCCCGCATCTCTGGTTTCGAAACACCTGGGGCTGGACAGACCCGCCCGGACCCGAACCCGAAATCCGCCCAGGACCTGCGGGCGAAAATTTCGTGAGCCTGATGGCCGACGATTCGAAAGCCGATATGCTCCGCAACCTCCCCTTCGAATATCGTCTCGAACCGCGCTACCTCTACGCCGATGCGGGATGTGAAGTCCTCTTCACCTATAACGAAACGAACTCGCAGCGCCTCTACGGGCCGCAGGCTGCGAACCGCAAGCCTTATGTGAAGGACGCTTTTCATCGCTACATAATTCACGGGGAAGGCGTCATCAATCCTGCGCGCGAAGGAACGAAATCCTGTCTCCACTACGAGCGCATGGTCCCTGCCGGTGGGTCCGTAGTAGTGCGATTGCGCCTCACGCCCGAACTCCTCAACGCGCCCCTGGCAGATGTCGACCGAATAATCGCCGAGCGCCGCAAAGAAGCCGACGAATTTTATGAGAACATTCATCCTCCGCAAGCGAGCGAGGACGAACGCCTCGTTCAACGTCAGGCATTCGCCGGATTGATGTGGACCAAACAGAGTTACATATTCGACGTGGACGTGTGGCTCGACGGCGATAATCCGAACTATCGGCCGCCCGCCTCGCGCGAGCACATTCGCAACGCGCATTGGCGGCACTTGAATTCCATGCGGATACTCTCCATGCCCGACAAATGGGAGTACCCCTGGTTTGCCGCCTGGGACTTGGCGTTTCATTGCGTGGCCATCGCGCTCATCGACGGAGAGTTCGCCAAAGAGCAGCTATGGTTCATGCTCTTCGAACAGTTTCAACACCCCAACGGTCAGATACCGGCTTACGAGTGGGAATTCTCGGACCTGAACCCGCCTGTGCATGCGTGGGCCTGCTGGCGAGTCTATAACATGGACCGCATAAGGAGCGGACGGGCAGACCGCGAGTGGCTTGAGAAGTGCTTTCACAAACTCCTCATTAACTTCGCCTGGTGGATAAACAAGGTCGACAGTCAGGGCAACAACATCTTCGAGGGGGGCTTTCTCGGTCTCGATAACATCACGGTCATAGACCGCAGCGAGAAACTTCCCGGCGGAGTGGTCCTCGAACAATCCGACGCCACGGGCTGGATGGGCATGTTCTGTCAGAACCTCATGCGCATCGCGCTCGAACTGGCGAAAGAGAACTCGGCCTACGAGAGCCTTGCGACGAAATTCTATCAGCACTACATATATGTCGGGGCGGCTATGAATCACATGGGCGGGCGCGATTATTCGCTCTGGGATGAAAGGGATAATTTCTTCTACGACATACTGAGATACCCCGACGGGAGCTTTCACAAGTTCCGCGTGCGTTCGCTCGTCGGACTCATCCCGCTATACGCAATCGAAAGGCTCGAACTCGATTGGATAGCGCCCTTCGAAGAGTTCCGCTCGAACCTCGAATGGTTCGTAAGAAACCGGCAGGACATAGTGCAGAGGTGCTGCTATTTGGTCGAGCACGACGGCGTGAAGGTCTACGTGCTGGCCGTAGTGGACGAAGACCAACTCAAGGGGATACTTGAGCGGCTGATGGATGCGAACGAATTTCTGTCCGATTACGGGATTCGCAGCCTGTCGAAATTCCACGAGCAGAACCCCTTCGTCTTCGGAAGTAGCGAAGTGCGCTACGAGCCTGCCGAATCCGACAACAAGATCAAGGGCGGAAATTCGAACTGGCGCGGACCTATATGGTTCCCGACCACGTTCCTTATGATCGAATCGCTCAGAAAACTCGGCAAGGCTTACGGTACGACCTTCAGCCTGCCTGTGCCCGGCGACGAGGGCAGGCGCATGAATCTATGGGAGATGGCCGAAGAGATCGCCAATCGAATGATCGGCATTTTCACAAGGAACCGAGAGGGCGAGCGGCCCGTCTACGGCGGCGCGAAGAAGTTTCAGGAAGACCCTTACTGGCGCGACCTCATACTCTTTTACGAATTCTTTCATGGCGATAACGGGGCAGGCATAGGCGCATCGCATCAAACAGGGTGGACCGCGCTCGTGGCTTCCCTGATAGACGAATGGAGAAGATAAAGCGCGCGGCGGTTTGTTATCAGGGAACCGAGTCGAAAAGTTAGGTTTGAACCCAAAGATTCGGAAGCAAGCTTCCGGCCATCAATCGCCTTCATTCACCTGCGAAGATAGAGCGCCGTCGCTTGAGCGCGACAGGAAAGCGCCCTTCGCGCATCCATGCTTCCGGTTGCCTCTCATTTCTATGGATGATCGAAGATGAAAGAGACTCTCAACCCTCACGACCAGCTCCTCAAAAAGCTTCTCGACCGACTCCGCGCGATCATCGATTTCCTTCGCTACTACCTGCCCGAAGACTTCGTCCGTCT
>JAKEHD010000346.1 GCA_022615215.1 Blastocatellia bacterium | reverse complement strand
TTCTCACCGGCGGTTTGCGTTCATCGGACCTGCGACGATGTTTATGGGATTGCGCGGGCCGCGATAGGTCAGTCGAAAATCGCCGAGCCGCACCTCGTAGCCGTCCAGTAACCATTGCTCGCTCACCCGCTCGCCGTTGACGTATGTGCCGTTTGTGGAGCGAAGGTCGGCTATGTAAAAGTAGCCGCTCGGATGCCAGATCACTCGCGCGTGATGCTTCGATACCGAAGGATGATCGATGACGAACTCGTTGTCGAGCGTCTTTCCGACGTTCACCTGCATGCGGTTGATGACGAAGAGTATCTCATGCACGCCCTTCTGGTTGACTCCTACGAAGTGAGGTTCCGCCGTATAGTAATTTTGTGGCTGCGCTAAAAGATTCTGAGGTGCGGGGACGACAGTTTCCAGATTCGCCCCGCAGGAAGTGCAAAACCTCGCCGTCGATACGACATGGTTTCCGCACGCGCGACAAACCTTCCCGGCCTTCAAGCGAGAGAGGTCCGCCTGCGACAGAGGGCTTCCGCATCTGAGGCACCGCCCTCCCGACAGCCCTACCGTGCCGCATCGCTCGCACGAGACCGGCAGCGTGAGCAATTGCGTGCCCGTGCGATGCGGCGAGCGCGCAACGGCCCTTATGATGCTGACCTCGACGAAGACGAACATCGCTCCCATAAGCAGCAATACGAGCAACGCGACCACAAGCCCTCCGAGCACGCCCGATAAGCTCAACAAAGTGTCGAACAGCCCGTGCATGAATGAAGCGACGAGCCAGCCTCCTATGAGCCATCTGGCTTTTCGCCAGGGCAGGTTCGAGGCTCCCTTCGCCCGACTCATGGCCAGACCCCAGAAGGCCGCGAAGAATGCGTGTCCGGGATTCGACAGCGGCGCGCGCAGCAGTATGACCGGCAGGCCCGCCTGTGTCAGGTAGAGTATGTTTTCGATGGCCGCAAATCCGAGGGCCGCAGCCGCGCTGTAGACCACTCCGTCCGCCGGTTCGTCGAACTCAGGCTGGTGATAGGCGTAGATATAAACGGCAAGGAATTTCACCCCTTCCTCGACCGGCCCAACCACTATGAAGAACATCGCCGCGTTGCCCGCCTCTTCGCCGAGCAGCGTCCCGAATATGAGAAGAATTATCGAACCGCCTATAGTGTTCAGGATAAAAGCGGGTATGGTCGCCAGCGCGCCGAAGAGGAAGGTCAACGCGACTTTGCGAACCGGCTCCTTGTCATACCAGTCCTGAAAATAAAAGAACGCCAGCCATATCAGACACGGAATGATTGAAAGGGCTATCGTAAGCATCTAATCGGTTCGTTTTATTATCATCAACGTCATATCGTCTATGGGTGCCGCAGATCCGACGAATCGCGCGAGGGCTTCATCTATGCGGTCGCGTATGCCGGAGGCCGAGCGATGACGGTGTTTTTGCATCACCTCGATGAGGCGCGCTTCTTCGAATTCTTCATCCTGGTCGTTGACAGACTCGGTGATTCCGTCGCTGTAGATCACAAGCACATCGCCGGGGTCGAAGCACATCGAACCTTCATCGTAAAAAGCGCCTTGCATAAGACCTATGGGGAGACCGCCCTTGTCGAGCCGAGCGATTTCGCCGGAGTTGCGGATGAGTATCGGCGCATTGTGGCCGCCATTCGAATAGGTGAGCGTGCCGCTTTCAGGGTCTATCTCGCCGTAAAACAGGGTGAGGAATTTGTTCGAGGGAGAGTTCTCGTGAATGTACTGATTGATTTCGCCCATCACCTCGCCTATAGAAGCGCGCGACTGGGATTGGGCGCGCACCGCAGCATGCACGGAAGACATAAGCAGCGCCGCCCCCGTGCCTTTGCCTGAAACGTCCCCGACGGCGACGATCAGCCGGTTGTCGCGCTTGCGATATATGAAATCGTAATAGTCGCCGCCTATCTCGCGGCAAGGGAATGACACGCCCGTCATGTCCCAGCCTTCGAGTTTCGGAGCCGAGACCGGCTGCAACCGCATCTGGATTTCGGAAGCGACCTTCAACTCTTCTTCCATGCGCCGCTTCTCAAGACGCTCTTCGAGCAATCGCTCGTGCTCGATCTTTATGCTTGCAACCGACGCAATCGTGGTCAGCACGTTGAGGTCTTCTTCGCTGAAACGGCTGTCATAAGGATTGTCGACATATACCATGCCGAAGGTCTCTTCGCCGGAAGCGAGCGGCACGGCCATGACGGAGCGGAGCCGACTGAGCACGACCGAGTGCTCGGCCTGAAACCTCGGGTCGTGCATCGCGTCCGAGGTCAGCACGGATGCCTTTTCGGAGATGACTTTGTGTGTGATGGAGCGGCTGATCTGGACCTGGGAAGCGGTCGGCAAGCCTTCCTGTTGAATGCCTCGCGCCACCTTGCACATAAGGTCTTCGCCCTCTTTGAGAAATAGAAATCCGCGCTCGGCCGCAACGGCCTGAAAGACCAGATCTATGGTCAGCTTCAGAGTGTCTTCGAGCGACGTGGTGGGCAGAAGCGCTATGCCGACTTTCGAGACTATGCTGAGAAGGTTGCGCCCCTCCGTTTCGGGAGCCGCCGCGGCCTTGGCCGGCCCCGGCATCAGCATCTCGCCCGATATGGTCCCCGATTTTATCGAAGAGATGAGGTCCGAGGTCGAGCGGCTCGCAATGGCGGCCGTGATGGTATCGGCCGGGAGACTTGCGGCTTCGGGGCCTGACAGATAGACCGTTGCGCCCGACAACATCTGATCGCCGTGCGCGAACTCAAGTTCGGTCTCTCCTATGCGAATGACATCGCCGCCGTGAAGCTGCACGGTCCCGGTCACTCGCTGGCCGTTCAGAAAAGTGCCGTTGGCGCTGCCCCTGTCTACGAGCAGAACCCTGTCGCCTTCGTTCAACAATTCCGCGTGAAGCCGGGACGCGAACGGATCGCCTATGCAAACGTCATTGCGCGAAGAACGGCCTATCGTCAGCCTCATCTTGTCGAGTTTGACGACTGACGATTCATAATCTTTCGGTCTAACGATTAGATTTGACATTCAATAATCTCGCCTGGACATCACCACCAGAGTGCGGGCGAGCTTGTCGTGCCAGCCCTGCTGACGCGGATCCCATAGCATCCACAGGAAGCCCAGGCAGAAGGCCGCCATCGAGAGCGGATAACCGAGCAGATGGCGCACCACCGCGTCCCTCGCCGTGAAGGGGAGGCCGTCGAGACGCATTATGCGTATCCCGAGGATGCGCATCCCGGCGCTCTGTCCGTTTATGCCCGCGAAGACGACGAAGTTCAAAACAAACAACAGGAGCGTCAAGGCTGCAACGATCATAAGATCGGTGTTCGAGCCGACGACCGAGCGGCGGCTTACGGCCGTCACTATGAATGTGAAGGCCATCATAGCGATCAGCGTGATTAAAAAGTCGAACATCCATGCCCCGTAGCGCAATCCGAATCCCGCCTGCTCGAACGCGCCTATCATGGCGTGAGTAGGCGGCGCGTAGCGTAGCCCGTCAGGGCTTTCCACCACTGCGCGCGCAACATAAAGATTTCTTTCCTGGGGCTGGCTCTTGGGTCGCGGGAGCGTAGTCGCTCCTATGTCGGCGCGCTGAGTGTCGGCATAAGGATTTCTTTCTTGCCGTTGCGGGCGGGCACCGGAATGCGTGTGCTCTGCGACGGCAGGCTTGAAGGTTTCTTTCTCGTGCTGCGCCGCAGACCCCGGACGGGCAGTCGTAACCGCTCTCGGACGAGGGGCGGTGTCGGCCCGCGGAGCGTCATAAAGATTTCTTTCTTGAAGATTTCTTTCTTGAGGATTTCTTTCTTGAGGATTTCTTTCTTCTGCCGCCTCTTCAAGGGAGGCCGTGCGCTGCCGCCTGGGCGGAACCTTGCCGCATTGCGGACAGAATTTCGACTGCGCCCTCAATTGCTTTCCGCAGTACGGACAAAACTTTGCGGACTCAACGCTACTTGACATCAAATCAGCTTTCAGCTTTCAGCCATCAGCTATCAGCTATCGGCTATCAGCTATCAGCTATCAGCTAGAAGGCTGACGGCTGACGGCTGAAGACTGATGGCTGTAAGAAAGAAATCTTTATGGCTGATAGCTGACCTCTCAGACGATTTCGAATTTCAAAGTGGTCCCGCCGAGTTTCAACTCGTCTCCGCCCGAAAGCACGTGGGGAGACTTGGTATTGAGCTTTATAGATATGCCGCCGACCGAATTGACTATCGTGCCGTTCACGGAACCGAGGTCTTCTATCAAATACTGCTCTCCCTGCCGGTATATCTTCGCATGCTTGCGCGATACTTTGGTCTCAGGGTCGTACATAGTCAGGTCCACTTCAGGAAATATTCCCGTGTGCGGGTCTGTGCGGCCTATCAGCACTTCGTTCTTCTCTATTGCGAAAGGCTTCACCATGTCGGATGTGCCTATAACGACGAGTTGCGCCGTTATGCGCCCGAGCGGGCGCGGATCTCGCGCCGCCGCAGCGCCGCCTATGGGCTGGCGAGACCCGCAGTGAGCGCAATAAACGTCGTCTGCTCCTATCTTCTCTCCGCAATGTCCGCAGAAGACCCAGTTGGTTCCCGGTCCTGGCGCGGGCGCGGATGCTCCCCCCATCGGGCCGCTTGTGCTCACCTGCACATCCGAGACGGCTGACGGTTGCGGGCGTTCTTTCGAGGTCTGAACGGGGCGCGGTCCCTCGCCCGCCGTTCTTGCCTCAAGCCGGGCTGTGTGCTCTTGCAGCACTCTCATGAATTCCAGGGCCGAAGCATGGCGGTCTTCGGGTTTGTGCGCCACAGACTTCATCAATATGCGCTCCATCTCAACGGAGATGGCCGGGTTGATCTGGCAGGGTCGGGGATTCTTGCTGAAATCGAATATCAGCAGGGGGTTGTCCTGCGGGTCCGACCCCGTGAGCATGTGAAACATGGTCGCCCCTAGCGAGTATATGTCCGATCTCGGCTCTACCTTGCCGGCGAACAATTCGGGCGGCGCGTATCCCATGGTGCCGATGGCGGTCACGCCCTTTTCAGTGGGCCGGACTATGCGCGCGATGCCGAAATCGACGAGCATCACGCGGCCCGTGCGGTCGTCGAGCATGAGGTTGGCAGGTTTGAGGTCGCGATAGATTATGGGCGGCCTTTGCGAATGTATGTAATGGAGGACATCGCAGATTTGAGACCCCCATCTTGTGACCATAAGCTCTTCGACCAGGCCGTTGTGCCTGCGCATCTGGTCGGCGAGGTCTCCGCCGCCTATCCATCTCATGACGAGATAATAGCGTCCGCCCTCTATGAAGTAATCGAAGATCGTGGGTATCGAAGGATGATCGAGTTGGGCGAGGACTTCGGCCTCGCGTTTGAAATCTTCGACTGCCTTTTCGCGCTGGCCGGGGTCGGCAAACATCTCTATCATCTCCTTGACGGCGCAGAGCCGGTCGGCGAGCCGTTTGTCGCGGGCTTGATAGACGCTGCCCATGCCGCCGCCGCCGACGCGCTTGACTATAGAGTACCTATCGAGCAACAACGTATCCGGCTCAAGCTGATTGCCGGTCGGTTTTTTAGGTCTTTTCGACTCAGGCATACGATCCTCGCCACGTCTTGCGTGTGCTGTTACTACAACAGGGGGAGGCGGGGGAGGCTCCGGGTCTTGCCTGGTGCCACACTCTCCGCAAAATGGGTCTCCCGGCTGCACCTGAGTGCCGCATTCAGGACAGTACATAGCCACATGAAATTCAAGATTCGCCCGACCTCGCCAGACTTATGGTTCGGGCATCATCATCTCAAAATCTGAAACTTCAGAAACGTTTTGCCGACGATCACCTCGTCGCCATTCTGTAACATGTGCCGCTTGCCGGGGAGAAGTCTCCGGCCCCGATTTACGAACGTGCCATTGGTCGAGCCAAGGTCTTCGATGAAATACTGGCCGTTGTGATTTATTATGCGCGCGTGCCGACGCGAGATTTTCGCCTCCGGGTCGTCTTCGTCAAGGTCGACATCGGGAAATATTCCGCTATCGGCGTCCCAGCGGCCGATATTGGTCTCTATACCCGTTATTGGAAACTCTCTGCCTATGCGCCCGCCGCGCTCTATGACGAGTTTGGCCGTTATGCGCGGGCCGTCCGAAGGCGCGCGATCCGTGAGTTCCGATTGCAGCCCTTCGGTTCGTCCGCGCGAAGATAGAACGTAAGTGTGCGCGGGACCGGGCGGATTCATCGCCTCCGGGTGGGGCGGCTCGCTCGTCCGGTTTCCGGCCCTGTGCGGGCCTGACATCTCTCTTCTCTCGTTGCGGTCGCCTCCGGGCATGTGCGCCGCTGTGTCCGCGCTCCCATCACCGCTCGGCGTGCCCTTCGGCCGCGCATCCCGCGCAGGCATCGCAGGTTTGGGTATGCTCGTAGAGGTCGTAAATGAAGGAGGAGTCGGATTAGGCCCTTCCATGGTTCTGGACGATATGGGGTCACTGTCGACGGCGCTCGGCGGTTCGTATATGGGAGGCTCGGCCCTGTCGCGCCTGTAAGACGAATAGGGCAGGCTCGCGTCGAGCTTCATGCCGCATTCGTCGCAGTATTCGCTGCCATCCATATTTTCAGTTCTACAGTTATTACACCTGATCATAGGCTGGGTCTCCGGCTTCTACCGCTAGCCAGAACTACCTCTCTTGACCGCACACCGATTATACTCTACACCTCTCGATAGCTGCAATTGTTTGAATCGGGACGATCCTACGCCGAACATAGCCCGGTTTCCGCGCTTCTCGAAATGAAGACGCGACCCGACATCATAACGCTTGAGGGCCGGGGAAAAAGGTTCCTATCATTGACGGCTTCGCCGGTGCCTGCTTTCAGTCTCGATTGGAACTGTCCGAAAGGCTTGCACAAAGATTTCTTTCTTCAAGATTTCTCGCTTCCCAATCCCCGGTCTATCAGGTCGTCTCTACCTTTCCCACCGATAATAAGGTTGCCAATGTCATTTTTCAACCCATTATTGTCGGCTGCCATTTTTATTTCGCGCTCATAGCCTCGATCAGTATCTGTGCGACCTCCGGGCGAGAGAACTCCGCCGGCGGCATCTCGCCTCGTCCGAGCATCTCGCGCACACGTGTGCCCGAAAGTGTCACATGATCTGAAGAGTCGTGCGGGCAGGTCTTGTTCGACGCCATAGCGTCGCAGCGGCGGCAATAAAAAGAGTGGTCGAAAAACATAGGCGTGATCGCAAGGGCTTCCGCGTCGAACTCGTTGAATATGTAGTGCGCATCGTAAGTGCCATAATAATTGCCGACCCCCGCATGATCTCGCCCGACTATGAAGTGCGTGCAGCCGTAGTTCTTTCTTATGATCGCGTGAAAGACGGCCTCTCGCGGCCCGGCGTATCGCATGGCGGCAGGGTTTACGGCAAGCAGCGTCCTCGTGCGCGGAAAGTAATGTTCGAGCATGGCTTCGTAGCAGCGCATTCGCACTGCGGGCGGTATATCGTCGGATTTGGTTTCGCCCACGAGCGGGTGAAGCAGCAGGCCGTCGACGGTTTCGAGCGCGCATTTGATTATGTACTCGTGCGCGCGGTGTATGGGATTGCGCGTCTGAAATGCGACCACGCGATGCCAGCCCCGCTTTTTGAATGCCTCGCGCGACTCTACGGGGTCGAGCCTGTAAGCTGGAAACGTAAGTGTGCGCGGGCGATTGAGCAGGCTTACAGGACCGCCCAACAACCACTCTCCCTGATCGTAAAGAGCGTACACGCCCGGATGCGCCTCATCGGTCGTCAGATAGACGCGCTCGGCTTCGCGCTGTTTGTCGTAGCGAAATTTCTGTTCGAGGTGCAGCACGCCGAGCAGATGACCGTCTTCTTCCGTAAGGGCGATGTCAGCGCCTTCGCGCAGAGAGTTTGCGAATTCTTCGGTCGCCGAGAGCGTAACGGGTATGGTCCAGGGCAATCCCGACGCGAGGTGCTTGTTGCCGCGCACCGCTATATAATCGTCTTCGCACATGAAGCCTTCGAGAGGGCTGAACGCGCCATTGGCTATCATCTCAAGGTCTGAGACCTCGCGCGGGCGCAAGGCCATGCGAGGCATCGAGGGCGCGCGCTCAAGGAGCGTCTCGCGCTCTACGCCCGTGAGTTCGCGGTTGATGAGTTTTCCTCCGTGTGCCGGTATGGTTTCCATTCTATAAATTCCTCATAAGTCATAATTCCAAATCTGCGAGCAAACCTCAAACGATACGCGCGCGTCTGTGGCCTGTCAACGCGCATTAAAATTTGCCGACATAGCCCGGATTCAACGATTGAATCTTAACATTTCTCCCGATTTGTTTTATCGTGCTCCTCGCGCTTTTTCGCAAGCAGCGGCACTGGTCCGTCGTCCTTTGTCCGTAGTCCGTTACACTTTCATCAGGGCTCCGGCTGAAGAAACGACGGACAACTGACCACGGACGAAGGACAAAGGAACTATATGCTTTCGCTAATAAAACTCATCGGTCGCGCGCTGTTTCGCCTCCTGTTTTCGGTCGAATATCACGGCCTTGAAAACGTGCCTGAAACCGGTCCCGTCATCATCGCGGGCAATCACCCTTCCTACCTCGACCCGGCTCTCGTGGGACTACCCGTCAAGCGCACCATAAAATTTATGGCGTGGGACGCGCTCTTCAAAGTGCCCTTGCTCGGCCAGGTCATAAGGGCGATGGGAGCCTTCCCTGTAGATATAAGGCGGGGCAAAGGCGAAGCCGCTTACAGAGAAGCTCTCCGCGTGCTCGAAAGCGGCTATGCCCTCGGCATATTCCCCGAAGGGCAGCGTTCGGAGCGCGGCCCTATGGGCGAGCTTCGCACGGGGACCGCCCGGCTCGCTATAGAGACCGGAGCGCCCATCGTACCCGTCACCATAGGCGGCGCGTTTCGCGCCTGGCCCAAATGGCGATTGCTGCCCAAGCCCGCAAGCATAGTCGTGCGCTATCACGAACCCGTTCGTCTCGACGAAGCCGAACGCGCGGCGCGGCGCGATGACCGCGAATTCGCAAACGAAGTGATGCAAAAGGTGGCCGAAAGGATCAACCGCTCGCTCATACCTTCATTGCGCGGATCCCAATCCCTTGAGAGGTGGTACAGTCGGCCGCCCTCACACGTTCGAAGCTATGAATGGGCACCGCTCATCGCCGCGATAGTGGCTTCGGTAATAGCCGGAGTGTCTCAAACTTTGAGCGCCTACTGGATCAACGTATGGCTTCCGGTCGCGGGTTACTACTTATACCTGATCGCCGATCTGTCGCTTATAAAACCTTCGCGCACGGTGAAATGGCTTCGCAACTCTATGCCCGTCTGGTTGATTTTGATCTGGCATTACCCGCTGACTGAATCGATAAGCGTGCAGGCAGGCGCGATGAACGAATTGCTCGCGGGCGCGGTGGTTGTGGCTTTCTTTCCATTTTTCTGGGAAGACTACTACACGCTGCAAAGATTCGTGCGCGGGCTGGTCGTGGTCTACTACTTTTCGCTCGCGCTGCTGTTGAACTGGCCCGAACCGCTCGGCACTCTCACGGCGACGCTCTGCTTCATCATCGCCTTCACGCTCTGGTACAGAACCATCTATTACCCGGCCATCGTTGCGGCGATGGTTTTATCACTGGCGGCGGCCCTCTGGCGAGCGGGCGCGATAAGTCAGGCGCTCGCCGTATATGTATTGCTTGCGATTGCCGCGTTAATCTATCTACAGACCTTTATAAATGTCGCTTACGACATCAGAAAAGCGGGCGATGTCTCGGCTCAGAGCAGCGCCGAGCATCCGAGCGACAGCGCCGCCGTTTAGTCGGTTGTTCGTTATCGAAGCGCGCGGCTATACTAATCGATCTTTAGTCAGCCCTCAGCCCTCAGCCCTCAGTGCGGAAAGCTGATAGCTGATAGCTGATAGCTGATTGCGCCTTCCACTGTGAAATCTGTGTAATCAGTGGTCGAAAATCTGAATCCTTGTGAGGTGAAATGATGATTAAAAGGTTGCTGGCATGTGTTTTGATCTTATCTTCAGGCATAGTCGTTCAGTCCGCGCCCGCACAGGATGCGCCGAAAGAGGGAGAAAAGAAGGCCGAAAAATGGGATGTCGAGGGCGATCACGGCCCGTCGAGCCTTATCGAGTTCGACACGGACGAAGGCACGTGGATGAGTTGCGACGTTTCGCCCGACAGCCGAACCATCGTCTTCGACTTGCTCGGCGATATATATCGAATGCCTGTCGAAGGTGGCCGCGCGGAATTGATCTGCGGCGGCGTGTCCTATGAAACTCAACCCCGCTTCAGCCCCGATGGAAAACTCATAGCTTTCACTTCAGACCGCGACGGCGGCGACAATATATGGGTCATGGACGCGGATGGAAAGAACCTTCGCCAGGTGACAAAAGAGAACTATCGCCTGGTCAACAGCCCCGCCTGGACGCCCGACGGCCAGTACATTCTCGTGCGAAAACATTTCGTCGACACGCGCTCGCTCGGCGCTGGCGAAATCTGGATGTATCACGCGAGCGGAGGCGGCACGGGAGTGCAGTTGACCGAAAAACCCAACTGGACCGCAAACAGCGGCGAGCCTGCCATTGATCCAAAAGGGCGCTTCATATACTTCGTCAACAGCACGGCCTTCGACTATAACAAGAATGTCTATCAGAACATATATTGGATAGAGCGATACGATATGACTCGCGCTCGCCGCTCGGTATTCGTGAGAGGCGCGGGCGGCTCCATACGTCCGCAGGTCTCGCCCGACGGCAAATATCTTTCATTCATCCGCCGCGACCGTTTGAAGACCGTCCTCTACCTGCGCGAGATCGAAAGCGGGCGCGAGTGGCCCATCTACGACGGCCTTACGCGCGACCAGCAGGAGACCTGGGCTGTCTTCGGCACATACCCCGGTTACAATTGGACCCCCGACGGCAAATCTATAATCATCACGGCGCGCGGCAAGTTCGTCCGCATAGACGCGCACAGCAAACAGGTCGCGCCAATTCCCTTCACCGCTCGCGTATCGCAACGTGTGGCAAATGCTGTACGCTTCGAGCAACAGGTAGCGCCCGCCCGCGCGAGCGCCAGATTGCTCAGATGGGCCAATCGCAATGGCGGGACGATAATTTACAACGCGCTCGGCAAGCTATACGCGAAGCGAGGCGATAGCGCCCCCGCCCGTCTGCTCAACACACAATATCTTGAGTACGCACCCGCCTTCAGCCCCGACGGATCGCGCATCGCTTACGTCACGTGGTCTGACGCAGAGAAAGGCGCTATCTGGACGGCGAATGCAGACGCGCCCGACGCGAGAAAGATCACCGCGATAGGCGACCAGTACGCCAACCCTGTCTTTTCGGCCGACGGCGGCCGTGTCGCTTATCTGAAAGGGCGAGGCAGCGTCTACAGGGAAGAAGACCTCGCAAGCGAATCGAATTTCGAAATTCACTACTGGGACGGAAGCGCGCATCACTTCGTCATGGATCTTTCGAGCAGAGGCTCGAACGCGCGCATGCCTGTTTTGAACTTCAGCCCCGAAGGCGACCGCATATTCTTCATGGAATCGAAGCCCGTCACGGCTCAGGGCGCGACCCATACATACTCGTATCTGAGCAGCGTCAAACTCACGGGCGACGATTACCAACAGCATGTCGAATCGAAGTACGCTTCGGAGATCGTTCCCTCGCCCGACGGCCGCTGGGTCTTCTTCAAAGAGTTGCACAAACTCTATCTGGCTCCGCTGCCGAGGACGGGCAAAAAATTGAAGTTGAGCGCTACTGAAAAAATAGTGCCGGTCAGTATGGTCTCGAAAGATTCAGGCGACTGGCTCGGATGGTCGCCCGACGGCAAGAGCGTGCAGTGGACGCTCGGCGAAAACTTCTACGAACATACGGTTGAAAACATACTCAAGCAACCCGCAAAAGATGAAAAGCCTCCCGCGCCCGCAGTCACACGCTTATGGTTTGAATTCGAAGCGGCGCGGCCGCGCGGTCTTGTCGCTCTGACAGGCGCTCGGATTATCACTATGAAGGGCGACGAGGTTATAGAGAAGGGCGACATACTGATCGAAGACAATCGCATCAAAGCGGTCGGCGCGAGGATAAATATCCCGGCCGACGCTCGCAAGATAGATATGTCGGGCAAGACCATAATGCCGGGGCTTATAGACGTGCATGCGCACATGGGTTACAACACGCTCGACATTATACCCGAAAAGCAATGGGCCTATTACGCAAACCTCGCTTATGGCGTCACGACCACGCACGACCCATCGGCTTCGACTCAAACAGTCTTCGCGCAATCGGAGATGGTGAAGGCGGGAGCGATGGTCGGCCCGCGAATCTTCTCTACGGGCTTCATAATCTACGGAGCGGACAATCCCGAAAAGTCGGTCATTAATAATTATGACGACGCGAAGGCGCACCTTGCGCGGCTCAAGGCCGTAGGCGCGTTCAGCGTCAAGAGCTACAACCAGCCGCGCCGTGACCAGCGCCAGCAGGTGATAAAAGCTGCGCGCGAACTTGGAATGATGGTTGTGCCCGAAGGCGGCTCGACCCTCTTTTACAATATGACGATGATCCTCGACGGCCACACGGGGATAGAACATGCCATCCCCGTAGCTCCACTTTATAAGGATGCGGTCACACTGCTTGCGCGGAGCGGCACCGGGTACACGCCGACTCTCGTAGTGGGCTATGGCGGGATATGGGGCGAGAACTACTGGTATCAGCACACGAACGTATGGGAGAACGAGCGATTGTTGCGTTTCGTCCCGCGCAGCACGATTGATGCGCGCTCGCGCCGCCGGATGCTCGTGCCCGAAGACGACTTCTATCACATCGATCTGGCGAGGTCTGTAAAAGATGTTGTGCGAGCAGGAGGCCGCGCGCAGGTCGGCGCGCACGGCCAGCTTCAAGGATTGGGTGCGCACTGGGAGCTATGGATGCTTGAGCAGGGCGGCCTCAGCGCGATGGAAGCCATACGCTGCGGCACACTTT
>JAKEHD010000048.1 GCA_022615215.1 Blastocatellia bacterium | reverse complement strand
TCGAAAAACCAGGCTTTCTTTTTGCGCAGCGGACCCGACAGCGTGGCGCGCGGCGTCCAGTTGTCAAGGTTTACGCCCTTGTTCGTTTGAAACGAGGGGATGAAATTCGTCGCCGAAAACCGATAACGGTCGTCTCCCATTCCAGTCGCAAGGTTCAGCACGCCGCCCGAACCTTTTCCGTATTCGGCAGAGTAGCGGCTGCCTATCACTTCTATAGAACGGAGCGCGTCGGCGCTGACTCTGAGTTCCATAAGGCCGCTCACGGGATGAGTTATGTTGAACCCGTCGAGCAGATCGAATATCTGATGCGAGGCCGAGCCGTTTATGTGAACCTGTCCGGCATTGTCCTGAACGACTCCGGGAATGAAGGGCAGGACGTTTCGGACATCGCGGGTCGTTGGATAAGGGATGTTGATGATCTCGATGCCGCTCAAGGTTTCGCTCGTGGCCGTCTTCGCCGGGTCTATTGCGGGAGACGAATAAACAACGTCTATCTCTTCGGCGAACTCTTGCTGATGGTTGAGAGTTATCTCCATGCTGGCCGCTTCGCTCGCTTCACCTACTTGCACATCGCTCAGGACCACAGCATAGAAACCTTCTTTCTCTACTCGAAGCGTGTAGAGTCCCGGCGCGAGGCCCGCAAACTCTCGCCGCCCGGCGTAATCGGTTTCGCCCTTGAAAGCAGTCTGCGTTTCGACATGCGTGAGCGTCACTCGCGCGGATGGAACGACCACGCCGTTTTCATCAAGGATTATTATCGTGAGCCTCTGTCCGGTCTGTGGATTAGAGGCATTCTGCCCGGTTGCTGATCGGTGAGCATCGGTCGCACACAATAAAATGTATTCATTCTCAGCGAGCGAAGGTCTGATGGCTGTGGATGAAATGACGACTGCAAAGAGCGATGCAATCGTCGCTACCCGAAGGATCGCCTTTATGGATTGCGTGCCGTTCATAAAACCTCCCGGCAAGATGATTTCTCATGAGTTCAGAACATGTAATATCGCTCAATTTGCGGAGAGCGGACAAGTTCGTCAAAACGAATTCCCCGATCGAGCTGGGAGAGCAAGCATCTGCCGATTGTAAAGCCGCCGCCTTGGAGGGTCACTGCCCCTTTTTGGAAGGTCCGTTTTTATTAGATTGAGGCGGCGCATAGAACAGCTTGTAATGTGATATGCTCCGGCACGGTTGTAATTCGATGGCCGTGCTGCAGGCTTCAGCCAGGCGGCGAAGCCTCTCGCGCTCGACCCCATCCCACGCCGCATGTCTCTGCCATATCTCCATCGATTCTTCATCGGAAGCGGAAGCCTGATCAATCACAATAAGGTAGCGGCCGGGCGCGAGGTTGGAGAATATAAACGAATCGTCATTTCTTACGCGGGCTTCTGCAAATCGCAGTGTATCATCGGCGTGCTCCCTATCAGAGGGGACGAGATGAACACGCAGCCGCGCAGGCAATTGATTGCCCTCTACTGAAGGGAGAACCTGTCCGTCCAAAGAGGCTGCGCCTTCCGCAATCGTTACGGTGAGGCGCTTGACGCGCTCGCCCGCCTTCAGCGCGATGCCGTTGCGCGCAACATCAAAAGGCCGCCGGTTTTGCCCGCCTCCCGGCAGCGTGATCGAGCGAACATACCAGCTTCTGCCCCACAATTGAGTCTCGACGCGATATAGCTCCGCATGCAGTCTTTGAATCTCAAACTCGCCCTTGTCATCAATCCTGGCAGGCACAGATCGAGGACGGCCCGGCGGCGGCGGCTGGTCTCTGCGCTCTATCACTGAATCGGGACGGACGATCACTCGCATATTCCTCAAAAGGCCCTCGCGCTCGTCTCTACAACCGGATTTAAGAGCGGCATCTTGCAGGGGTTCGAGAAGCGTGCGGCCGGCGATTGAACTGAAAGGAGTGAGTATCACCTTTAGGCCCTTTACATCTGCGCCGCTCACCTTCACACGCACAGGGGCCGAGACACCGTTTTCGCCCGACATGAGATTGCTCTGAGCGATCAACTCATACTCCCCTTCCGTCACATTATCGAAAGTGAAAGAGTCATCTTTCCCCGAGATCGAAGCCATGGCTTCGGTCAGGCCGCTTGAGGCATACAAGAGGGTCAATGAAACATGTCCCGATTCGGTATCTGATGGAACCGCGCCTGAAACCGTGCCGCTTATGGAGTAGCCGCGCTCGGCGCGATAGCGTATATCTATGCCTGTCACCTCGCGGCCTTTATCGACTCTCACTTCCTGGGCAGTCTCCCGCGTGGCCGAAGGGAAATAGGTCGGGCTGTGGTCTCGATAGCGCACGGCAAGCCCTGCGTTGGAGCCTGGGCGCATGCCAGCCATGACCAGATAGGAGCCGCCCGACAGTCCATAGATTCTGTATACTCCGCGATCATCCGTGTACCTCGGCCTCGCAGCGCCGCCGACGCCGCCGAGGGATCGCCCATCGCTCGTGCGCACAAAAATGATAGATACCGGCACGGCCACGACAGGCTTGCCCGATGAATCGGTTACGGTGCCTGTAATCACGCCGCCTTTTATCATCGTGATGTTTACAAAGTCGCCGGGGCTGTAGGATTTAGGCCGGGACGATTCATTCGACAACAGGTAGCCCGGCGCATCGGCAGAAATACGGTACTGCATGGGAGCGAGGCCCTCTGCTCTAAACTTTCCTTCCCGGTCGGTCTTCGTCCATCGAACGGTTCTGCTCGATTGGCCCGCCTCTATCACCCATATTTGTGCCTTCACTATGGGCTGCCCGTCGTCGCTTATAACGCGCCCCTCGATAGAATCAGCATTGCGTTGGCCCGCCTTATTCGAAGAGGACTCGGCAGGGTCTTGAGAAGATGAGCTGCCTGCCCCCGACGCGCTCGCGCTCGCTAGAGCGATCAGGAGCGATAGGAATCCGACAGAGAGAAGACGTTTCATAACCTGAGACCTCGCATTAACGGCCGCGACGCTTGCTATTTGACGCCCGCGTTTAAATCGATGGTGATCGTGACTTGCACCTCTGCCTGCTCTGCGACAGTAACATCTTGCCTGAATGTCTTACCCGGCAAAATGCGGCCGAAGCCCGGACGGCTGAGACCGCGCCTCACCAATAAGCGGTATTCTCCGGCCGGCAATCCCTCCAGCACGAAGCGCCCTTTCTGATCAGCTTCCACATTCGCGACAGTTCTATGGACGCCACTGCTGATCAGGTGAGCGGATACAACGAAACCGACGTCTTTGGGTAATTCTCCTTCTGCCATCTTCAATTGCCCGAGTATACGGCTTGTACCGTAAGCGATTATAGCGCGCAGGCCTGAAATCTCTTCGCCCGGCGCGATCTCTATACCATCAGTCACGTTGACCCCGCCGCGCTCTACACGTATGAGATGGAATCCCTTACGGACCGGGAGATGATTCATAAGATAAAGCCTCACCTTACCCGGATGGAGCGCGCCTGTGCGGAAGCTGCCGTCAAGTTCGATCTTTACAGGATCACTTCGAGGCGGGCTTGGTCCGCCCTCCTGCTGGAAAACAATGAATTGCAATTTCGATATTCTGGCAAGGATGTCCGTGTCGTTTGTGCCTTCTATGACCGCGATGCCGCTCAGGCTTGCGCCGCGATGAACCCTGACCTCCAGGCCGCTCACATCTTCATCGGCTATCTCGAAAGGCACAGGTTCGCTGTAATAATCGCTTTCGCTCTCAGCCACAGAAAAAACGACATAGCGGCCCGGCAGAACTCCTCCCAACCGGAAGTTGCCCCCGGCATCGGTGCGCTTGCTATAGGTGGTAGACTGTATGCTTTTCCCATCGTCGGATAATATGCCGTAGCCATAGAGCGCATTTGGGAAGGGCGCGCCGGTCTCTGCATAGACTATGCGGCCGGTTACAGTGTAAGACCTGGAAAGCGGGCCGACCATTATGTCAATACCGGTCGCCTCTTCGCCCGATGAGATTTCTATGATTTCGGCCTGAGATTCTTCGGTAGTGCCAGGGTGGAATGTGCGCGCGTAGAAGCCCCCTTCGTTACCAGCCCCCAGAGATCCAAGTTGCCTGCCAACGCTCACCACGTAACGCCCGGCGGGTATGCCGAAGAGTCGATAGATGCCACGATCATCGATCTCAAGCATAGGACGATGGTGAAGGTACACAAAGGTTTTCCGGTCGCGCTCATCAACCCGGCTGAGAGCGACCTGCTCGCCGACGAGCGGACGCCCCTGGTCATCTGTGACGCGGCCTGTGATGACCCCGCCTCGTACCAGCGAAAAATCTATACCCTCGATCTCTTCTCCTTCGCTGACGCTGACCGATTTGCCTCTTCCCTGCATCATTGCGTCTTGCGGAAGGACGAGCAGAGGGTCAATGGGCGAAACGATATACCGTCCCGCTGAGAGTCCCTTCACCTTGTAACGGCCGTCTTTATCGGTCGTGGCCTGTGCAACGGGAGTTTGTCGTATCTGATGATTGTCGTGCGTCACCGCGACAACGACTCCCGGCGCGGGGTCCGTGCCTACGGTGATAGGTCCGCTGATCGAAGCCGTCCCGCTCTTTGCTTCTTTAGTCTCGGATTGAGTCTGCCCCGAAGCTGCCGCGCAAAACATCGCGGCAATCAAAATAGTAGCGCGTGCGAGAGTCGGCATAACGATGCTCCCTTCAATCGGGTGTGAGTTGCTGAAAGAACCCCATCTGCTTCAGCATCAACGAAAGTATGTTTGCCGCGTTCCAAATAATTATTACGCGGCGCGTTTCAATCTTTGAGATTGTCTTATGTGTCAATCAATCGACCAACAGGCTTCTATAGCGCGCTTCACACGGCGTTAAATTGTATAGCCGACCAGTCTCGCACACAAGCGGCCAAAGAGTTCGGCAGGAAAAGTCGAGACCTCAAAGAGGCGCGGCGGCAGTCCCGCACGTTCAAACGCAAGCCACTATATTTTCACGGAGCGGTGCCGAACACTTTTGCGGCCAGAGTGAAGACCGCTATGTTGATGAGCGCGATCAATAAAATATTGAGCCATATACCTGCGCGCGCCATTTGAGGGACTGAAAGGCGTCCGCTGCCGTAAACAATAGCGTTGGGCGGCGTCGCCACAGGCAGCATGAACGCGCAGCTTGCGCCGAGCACTGTAGGTATCGCAAGCACGAGCGGGTCGGCTCCCATCCCTGTGGCGAGCGAGGCGGCTACAGGCAGAAAAGCGGCGGCTGTGGCCGTGTTGCTCGTGAGTTCGGTGAGAAATACTATAACCGTCGTGACGGCAATGGTGACCAGCAGAATGGGCAAATATCTCAACCCGCCCATAAGATCGCCGATCCATTCGGCAAGGCCCGTCTTTTGAATCGCATTCGCAAGCGATAGGCCCCCGCCTACGAGCACGAGCACCGCCCACGGAAGCCGCTCTGCGCGAGGCCAATCCAGAGCGAACTCCAATCGCCGCCAGTTCACAGGTATCAGAAACAGAAGCAGAGCGCCCGTCATCGCGATCCCCGTATCCGACAATCCCGGAATGAGCCGGGCGAGCAGCGGGCGCAGTATCCACGCACTCGCTACTATCACGGTGATGAGGCCGACCGTTATCTCAGCGCGACTCAATCGGCCGAGCGCGCGAACTTCGCGGGCGATCATTTCACGCCCGCCTGCGATCTCGCTTGCGCGAATCGGATAAAGCACGCGCACGAGCAACAACCAGCAGAGAGGGAGCGATACCACCACGAGCGGCACGCCGACCAGCATCCACTCGGCGAAGCCTATCTCCACCTTATAGGTTTTGGACATGAACCCCGCAAGCAGGGCGTTCGGCGGCGTGCCTATCAGCGTGCCTGTGCCTCCTATGCTCGCTGCGTAGGCGATGCCTAGAAGCATCGCAACGCCCAGATTGGGACTAGGGGTCTCTTCGCTTGCGGTGTTGTTTTCCGATAGCTCAAGGACCGACATCGCCATGGGCAACATCATGACGACGGTGGCCGTGTTGCTGACCCACATGCTCATGAAGGCGGTCGCCGCCATAAAACCTGCGACGAGGTTGGCGGGCCGCGTGCCCACCAATCGAATGATCGAAAGCGCCATGCGGCGATGCAAGCCGCACCGCTCAAGGGCAGCGGCTATCATGAAGCCGCCCATGAAGAGAAATATGACCGGGTCGGCATAAGGCGCGGCCGAGTCAGGGATAGAGACCACGCCTAAAAACGGCAGCAACGCAAGCGGGATGAGCGCAGTGGCTGAGATGGGAATCGCTTCCGTGATCCACCAGACGGCCATAAACAGCCCGACGGCCGCCGTGCGCCAGGCCGCGAGTTCCATACCCTGCGGAGGCGGCAACAGAAGCATGATGAGCAGGACGGCGGGACCGACAAACAAGCCCACGCGCGGCCGCGAGAGCCATCGCCCGCCTGATGGCTCGCTCGATACGGCCTCGTTGCTGTTTCGCTCTTCTATAGCGGTCCTCCGGAATTAATCTTTAAATCAGCCACAACCTGTCGGCATAGAGTTGATTTATAGACTGATGTTGCGCAGTGAAAGCAGAAGCGAATAACTTGACCCGGTTCGTCCCGCAGTGACGCTCGACATTAGCCCGGCGATGAATCGCTGGGATTATCGCGGTATTGATTTTCCAGTCCCGTAGGGACGGCTGAATATGCCTGGGCTGAAGGGTTTCAGCCGTCCCTACGGGACTCACCTCTATGGTATGAAGCTGGTCCCAGCGATGAATCGCTGGGCTACTACCAATCGCCCCTGACGGGGCAAACCCTCTGTCAAGCTCATTTCTTTTATTCCAACTGCGTAATATCAGTTAGCAGAGCGCAATACCCCTATCAATTCGAGCCGCCTCTGCTTCTCCTCGCCTTTTCCGCTGCTTCTTTGTCGAGCACGTTTATGTCGAACTGCACCTTCACTATGTCTTCGATGGAGTTCATACGCGAGTCGAAGGTTATGCCGAACTCTTTTCTGTTGATCTCGAAGGTGCCGCGAAAACGTCCCCGGTTGTTTTCGTAAAAGACCATCTCCATGGGGACGGTCATCTCTTTTGTGACGCCGCGCAGGGTGAGGTCGCCCGTCACGTCGAGTCGCTTATCGCCGCTTTTCGTGATCTTCTTCGACATGAAAGTGATCTGCGGATGCTGTTCGACCCATAAGAAATCTTTGCTGCGCAGATGATTGTCCCGCTGCGCGATGCGAGTGTTTATGCTGGCCGCATCGATAGTGATTTTGACCGTGGAGTTTTCGATCTTTTCGGCGTCGAGGTTGACTTCGGCCTCCCATTTGTCGAAGTGGCCGTGAGCGGAGATGAGCCGCGCTTCGGCCACGAAATTGATCTGGCTGTGCGCCGGATCGATGACGTGCGGAGCGGGCGGCGCGGCAAACATTATGCTGCCAAGCAGCAGGACTGCGGACAGAGCTTTCTTTATCATTATTTTCCTCCCATAGAATTTCGATGTCGCTTAACGTGTAGTAAACCATCAAGCCGTTGCTCTCAGCAAGCGGATGTCGCCCGTTTGCGGCCGCATCTCATTGCAAAACTTCCGGCTTTGTAAGAGAATAACGCAACCCACGCATAAACCTGATTTGAAGGGAAAAGATAATGTCTTCGAATGAAAAGCTTCTGGTCACTCTCGAAAGCGGCGTCAAGCGAATAACCATCAATCGCCCCGAACGCCGGAATTCGGTCGACGGCGAAACGGTCGAACTCCTTCGCGCGGAGATCGAAAAGTCCGCCGAGGATGATAGCCGGGTTCTTGTGCTCACGGGCGCGGGCGACGCATTTTGCGCGGGCGCGGACCTTCAGGCGAGCGACGGAGGCGACATCCGCAGCCTGGATGTTACCGCTGTGCTTCGCGAGCGCACCAACCCGACCATAATGGCGATGCGAAATCTGCCCAAACCGATCATCGCCCGCGTACACGGCCCGGCGGTCGGGGTCGGATGCAACTACGCGCTGGCCTGCGACATGATAATCGCCTCCGATCAGGCAAGCTTCGGGCAGGTATTCGTCCGTATAGGACTCATGCCCGACGGCGGCTCGACATATTTTTTGCCGCGCGCTATTGGATACGCGAAAGCCTTCGAGTTGATGGCTACAGGCGACATCATAAGCGCGAGCGATGCGCTTGCGATCGGACTCATAAACGCGATGGCGCCGCTTGAAGAACTCGACCGGGCGGTAGACACCCTGGCCCGCAGGCTGGCCTCATCGCCTTCCATAGCGATTGCAAAGATAAAAGAGGGTCTCCGTCACGGCGAAACGAGCGACCTCGCCTCGGCGCTCGATTTCGAAGCGGTCAATCAGGCCGACTGTTTTCGCTCCGAAGATTTCCGCGAAGGGGTCACGGCCTTTCGCGAAAAGCGAAAGCCTCATTTCACGGGCAGATGAATCGTTCGAAGACCGGCAACTCCGACTTCGAAATCCGAAAAGAAAAAGGATACCATCGGCCGCGAGACTGCGAAGAAAGAAATCTTTATGTGAGGTTCAGTTTTTACCTGGGGTGATGAAAGTCAGGGCAGAACGACGATCCATGTTATTGGCGGTTTTTGTTCCACGCCCTCAGTCCCGGTTTCGCCTTTTCAGGAAGGAGTGGAGATCATGGAAACAGCTTATGACAAGATTCTCAACAAAGGCGTGCAAGAGGGCTTGCAACAAGGACTGCAAGAGGGCTTGCAACAAGGACTGCAAGAGGGCTTGCAACAAGGACTGCAAGAGGGCTTACAACAGGGCTTACAACAGGGCTTGCAACAGGGACTGCAAGAGGGAAGTCAGCAAACAGCGTAGAACATGACTTTGCGATTGTTGCACAAAAGATTCGGACGAATCGAGAGTCGGACAGAAGCGAAGGTCGTCAGTCT
>JAKEHD010000345.1 GCA_022615215.1 Blastocatellia bacterium | reverse complement strand
GTCGCTTTGCTGAGCAATTTCGGCCCGCTCAGGCCCGTCCACATGCAACATGTCGCCGCGCACGCCGCGTGGATCGCCGCCGGAGCCAGGCTTCGGCCAATCGCATCTCGCGGCGAACGGTGGCGACCGATATGCCAAGGGCCTGGGCTGTCTCTTCGACGCCGAGGCCGCCGAAGAAACGAAGTTCTATCACGCGGACTTTGCGCTCGTCAAAAGTTGCCATAAGGTTGAGCGCCTCATCGAGCGCCACAAACTCTGCGGCGCGATTCTCGGAGTAGACGACCGCTTCATCGAGGGAAACTTTTTGTTGGTTGCCGCCGCGCTTTGCGGCGTTATGGCGGCGCGCGTGCTCGATCAATATCTGGCGCATCAACCTTGAGGTTACGCCGAAGAAGTGAACGCGGCTCTGCCACTCGGGATGGTCTCGATCTACGAGCCGCAGGTAGGCTTCGTGAATGAGCGCCGTCGGCTGCAAAGTATGATCGGGTCGCTCGCGGCGCAGATGGCTTTCGGCCAATCGGCGGAGTTCCTCATATAGCACAGGCATCAATTGATCCAGAACTGCCTCGTTGCCGCTGCGCCAATCGAGAAGCATCCTTGTGACGTTGTTTGGTGCTCGTTCCGGCATAAGCCCTCGCTTCCGGCGTTATATAATCGCGCGCCGTCAGAAGTCTGAAGAGCGCGCAACCCCGCACGCATTGAGAGCAGTATTCTGTGATTTGAATTAATCTGATGTCAAGCGCCGATCACCCGCACTCCCTTCTTGCCAGAGCCATCGCCTTTGAACCCGGTTCCTATCCTGCCTGGTTTTACGATCTCATCCCTCATCCGGCCTCTCAATCTTTCGTCGCTTCGAGGTAAGCCTGATATACGTCTTCTTCGAAGCAGGCGAATATCACTTTTTCAATCGAAGCATGATTATCGAGGAACGCGATGGTCTCTCTGACGGCGATCTTTACGGCCTCTTTCACGGGATAGCCGTAAACGCCGCAACTGATCGCCGGGAAGGCGATTGTCTTTATGTCATGTTCGGCAGCAAGCTCAAGGCTCGACCTGTAGCAGGAAGCGAGCAGTTCGGGTTCGCCCTGATGTCCGCCGTTCCAGACCGGGCCGACGGTGTGGATTACGTATTTTGCGGGAAGGTTGTAACCGCCCGTGATTTTGGCTTCGCCCGTTTTGCAACCGCCGAGCGATCTGCATTCCTGAAGCAGGCCGGGACCGGCGGCGCGGTGAATCGCTCCATCGACGCCCCCGCCGCCTAGAAGGGAGGTGTTGGCGGCGTTGACTATGGCGTCGACTTTGAGTTTTGTTATGTCTCCTTTTGTTATCTCTATTCTGCTTTTCATCACTGTTGCTCCTTTGAATGCAGTCATTGTATCAGGCTCTCGTCTATGCTTCGTCCAGAGTGAGCGGTTTCGGGTTTTTGCCGTCTATATCGGTAAAACCGTACTCTTCGGCAAGCGAGGCCGCAACGAGCGCCTCTCCGCTTTTGTCCATAAGCTTTGGATCGGAGGCAAGCGCCGCAACCGCACGCCCGATGAACTGCGGAGATTCCGAATTGCTCAGATCGAGCCATTCGGCCGCTTCCATGACCTTTTCCGTCCTGACGAGGCCAGGGTAGAGCGACAGGACCGCGACATTGTGATCGCGCAATTCGTGCGACATATCCGCCGTCATCTTGTCGGTCGCAGCTTTTGAAACGCCATACGCCACATTGCCTATGTATTTGCGGGCCGCCCAGAATGAGATATTGACTATAAGCCCGCTTCGTTGCGTCACCATCATCCGGGCCGCAAGCTGACTGGCAACGTAATGAGCGCGCACGCCCGATTGAAACATTGCATCCCATCGCCAGAGAGGCTGCTGCCAGAAAGGGCGCGTCCAGGTAAACTCGCCATCTTCAAGCATATTCTCATAGCCGCCCCATACGTTGTTCACAAGCAGATCGAGGCGGCCCTCTTCATCAGCGATGCGTTGAAACGCCGATTGCACCTGTCGATCATCCTGGTGGTCGCAGGCGATGGCGATGCCGCACGTATCGATGTACTTCATATCTTCGACACTTCGGCCTGTGATATAGACAACCGCGCCCGCCTCTATGAGTCCGAGAGCGACTCCTTTTCCGACCCCTCGGCTGGCTCCGGTTACGAGTGCGACTTTTCCTTTCAAATCCGGCATGGTCAGGTTCCTTTCTTCACCTGGTAATGAAGCAGCACGACGCTGTTCTCATAAATCTTGCTGCCCGTGAGTTCCATATCAATCGGCCTTTCGGCGTTGGAAAGCAAAGGGATGCCCGAACCGATCAGTATGGGATTCACCTTCAATATCACCTCATCGATCAATCGTTCGGCAAAGAGCGTGGCGGCCAGATCCCCTGCGCCGCAGAGAAAGATATCCCCGCCCGGTTCGTCCTTCAAGCGCCTTACGAACCGAGCAGCGTTTTCAGAGACGATCTCGATTCGCTCATCGAGGCTCTCTTTCATGGTGCGCGAGAAGACGTAACTCTTCAGGTGCGGGTAAGGGTCGGTCACGCCCATATTCACCCCGACCTCGTATGTCTTGCGCCCCATCAAAACCGTGTCAGCCGATTTGATGAAATCGAGATAATCGGTCACGTGCTCGCCTTCTGCGACGAAGAAATCCCACGAGCCGTCTTCGGCGGCCAAAAATCCGTCTACAGTGATGGCGACATAGTATATTACTTTTCGCATATCGGACCTTCTTTACTTGAATGGAAGCACAGGTGGCTCTCCTTCGATTTCTCGTTCCGCGTCGCCATCACGGTTTTCTACAAACATAGACGCATTTTCGCAATGGCTCGCGCCCGTGTTCTCCCATCTGCTGACTGCTATTGCCCTTGCCGTTCGGCAATACGAGAATGCTCTCTACATGAAACCCCAGCGTTTCGGCAATGCTGGAAAGGATCATGTCTACCGAGATGCTTGCGCCCGCATAGCGAACGTTGTCGTTGACCATAAGGAGCGGCGCTTCGGGCTTCATCACTCGCAAGCATTCCGCAATTACACAGGCCATCTCATAAAAGTAGCCTCGGATCATTCTGGGAATACCCGTATTGTTCAATTCTTTGCGCGCCTTTTGATCGTCCAGGTATCTCAGGATCGCCTGCAATAACTCTTGATTATCGGCGGCGGCCAGAGCGTTCTCCCACTGCGGATTCATCTTCAGCAGATCCTTTGCGCGGTTTTCGACAGTGCAACTCAGCATCTCCTGCCTGAGCCTTATCAACTCTTTTTCGTTTATTCCGAGCAGCGCCAACTCCAGAGCATAGGTGCGCGTATAATCGTAGCGATTGCAATATGGAGGCGAAGTCACTATGGCATCATAAAGATCGCCCGACAACTCAGGCATCACGTCCAGGCAAGAACCTTTATGTAAATGGATATCGCCTTTAGGCGTCTCCACCTCGAACAATCCTTTTTGCTCCTTTGCGTTTTGCAGATCGAAGAGTATCTCCTGTATTTTGGCAGAGATTGCCTTATCGAAATCGAGTATCGGCCCTTTATCGAATATCTTTTTTCCCTGCCGCCGCCCGGAGCGGTGATCCCATCTCAGGTATTGACCGTCTTTTCGTGTGTAGCTTATCGACTCCAGAACACAGAGCAATGCGAAACGCAAAACAGTCTGGACTCGTTCATTCTCACCGGCCCAGGCCGCAATATATTTTTCAATTGCTTCGTTCGTCTGTTGTGAATATGCTCCCTTCGTAATTCTTAGTTCTGGCAAAGGTGCCTTGGCCTGCGAGCGCGTCCAGGGACGCGCGGTCGACCATCGATCCAGCGCGGCAAAGTCGTCAGCGGTAAACTCCGATTCAAGCAATCTCCTTGTGATGATGATCTGTTGACCGATAGGCAAAAGCTCGATTCCTTCGGCACTGATTCCCATCGAGGCCGCCACGAAGAGACCCGTTCCGCTCCCTGCAAAAGGGTCCAAAATAGTTCCCGATGCAATTCCGTACTTGTGAAATAGATACTCTATCAAAGATGCGGAGAAAGCCTCTTTGTACTTGTACCAACGATAAACCGCCCTGCTCTTATTCGCCTGAAAGCTGACGAGTGATCGAGTCAGATGTGAGTTAGGTACAAGCTTATCCTCGAATCGCCCGTATAACTCCCGGTCGAGGCATTCGATTTGGGCCAATGCCTCTTTAGGCGTGTATGGTTTGGTTTTGGTTGTTTTAGTTAAAACGAGCAACGCGCCATGTCCTCTTTCCATGAATTCAAGGCATAGTATAAAGGACTCAACAGATACCGTCTAACACGATCAGTCGTCTCTATTCGCTCCCATAATTGCAGCCGCATGACGACGGCATCACCGGCGCGCTTCTGATTTTGGTGGGAACATATCGGGCTTGCTTCCAGGCTCCAACGAATGCACTTTTTACCCTATTCTGGCACCCCTAGCACTCAAAAACTCCCATCCACCTGCTTTCCTTCGGTACTCAAGTGAAAAACCACCGCAACAAGGTTGATGTATTACATTTCGTCGAACTCGCTTCCAGTAACCCAAATCGACAAATACTCGCGACCCTTGTGATGTGGGGGGCTGATATTGCAAGAACATTACGCTCCCCTCTTGATCTGCCTTTTCATCTATTTGCTCTGGTGTCATCAATATTATATTTACCCCAGGAAAGTTGGGAACTTGAGACGATATTATATTCTTAGTCGAGAGAATTACATTCTTCTTATCCTGGACCGTCAGGTAATCTAACATACTCGATAGTTGTGATTTGGACGGTCATTTGATAGCTTCGGAAGTCGTATTATGACAGATTTTCTTAGTGAGGTGAATCTACTATTATGCAAATGCCTATT
>JAKEHD010000003.1 GCA_022615215.1 Blastocatellia bacterium | reverse complement strand
GTGCTCATGACTCGAAGGATTCTTACAAAAAGTCGCAGATAATGGAAGTGGAAATGCGCATAAAGATTTCTTTCTTGGTCGTGCCAACTGTCGGTCGTTATCCGAAGGCCATTCGATATTCGTGGATGAAAGACCATTCTCATAGAGAGCACGGATTCAAGCATAGCCGCTCGACCTGAAATCAATGGATTGGCATCTGCGGCCCTTGTTGCAATACCCGCCGATGCAGGTTTCGGATTCCGGCTCTTCAATCCGGCGTAAGAAAATGGGAGATCGGGTCTAGCTCTATCTCTGATAGCCAAATATAGAATAATGTGGACAAAATATCCACAAAAATACAGGTTGATAATTCTCTCAAATATGATAAACTCGAACTCGTTGATAAGCTCTTTGAACTTCATATAGGGAGTTGTGACAGGAATGCTGTCACGTAAAATATGAACCTTGAGAGTCGATTCCTTGAGTTTGAAAGCAAAGGCTACACCTGAGCCGAAATGCTTATAACCAAACCATATATGAGAAATAAGAACCTTGCCGGTAGTGGCTACGTCGGCAAGTAAAATTCGCTTGTGGAGTTGGTTGCCTCTACTTGGAATTTCGATTTCAAGCAAGTGACCGACTGTGAAGCAAGTAGGTCTATGTTTGACTGCATAGACTGTAGCAGACCGCAAAGATGCCTTTCCTGGCGAGGCATCGGTCTCCCATCCATCAATCACAAGCGTCATGTCGCAGGCCGGGTCATTTGTCGGCGGCGGGAGCCGGCTGCTCGGTCTGCTGAGGGGGCGAATTGCTGCTGGGAATGAGTTTCGAGATGTCGTTGAAAATCACAAACCCCATAAGCAGTATCAGCATCACGAATCCCACCTGCATCATTCGCTCTTTGATGCGCAGAGTCAGAGGCAGGCCGAACAGTCCAAGTACCGCTTCAAGCCCCAACATGAAGATAAGCCCGCCGTCGAGGACCGGTATCGGAAGAAGGTTGAATATCCCCAGGTTGAGCGAGAGCAGAGCCATCAATAGAAATACCGACCCGGCCCCTTGCTCGGCGGCCTGCCCCGTGATCCTGAATATGCCTACGGGACCGGTCAGCGTGTCGCGCGCAGACCGCTTGCCGACGAATATCTGCGCGATCGCGGTCTTCGTCAGCCGCAGTATTCGCAGATTCCAATCGACCGAGTAACTGACGGCCTGAAAGAAACCGAGCCTCGTGACGATCATCTCCACTCCGTCGAGTTCCTGAAAGAAACCCAGCCGCGGCTCGCCTCCGTTCATTTGCGGCGTTGCCGTAATATCTTTTTTCTCTTCGCCTCGGACGACGGTCAGCGTGACGGGCTTGCCCTCGCTGCTGCGGATGACTCGAATAATCATGTCTCGGCCGAAGAAACTCTGCTCTATGGGATTGCCGTTTACTGCAACTATTTGATCGCGCGGTTGGAGACCTGCTTCGGCAGCCGGTTCGCCCTTGTTTACCCCCGTGACCTTTATCTTCGCATTGGGTCCGGTATCGGGCTGAACCCCTGCATATCCTATCTTCTCCTGTTCGATTTCCAAAGTGCCTACCTGCATGGTCAGATTTTCGGTCGCCTCTCCACGCTTTACGGTCAAGGGAACCTGTTGATTCGGATTTACGAGGACGACATCTTCAAAGTCGCGCCAGGTGGGATTCTCTATTCCGTTGACGTTGACGATCAAATCGCCCGGCTGAATGCCCGCTTTTTCCGCAGGCGAATTCGGACTGACGGCATTGATCAGGGCGGGCTTGTTGACATAAGCAGCCACCTCGTGATGAATCATCGCAAGGGCGGCCGGTATTACGAGCGCGGTGATGATATTCATAACCGGGCCTGCTATCGCCACACAGAAGCGTTGCCATTTGGGTTTGGACATGAACTCATAAGGCGCGCCTGTGACCTGTTCGTCGAGGTTTTCGCCCGCCATCTTCACGTAACCGCCGAGAGGAACCAGGCTCAGGCGATAATCCGTATCGCCCTTGCGCACGCCCCAAAGCCGTTTGCCGAATCCGACGCTGAAAACATCGACTCGGATGCCGAAAAATTTCGCAACTATGAAATGGCCGAATTCATGAATGACGATCATTCCGCCCAGAACCAGCGCGAACACAAAAGCCATGTATATAAAACTTGCCAAAACTGTATCTCCTCAATAAATCGTTATAATCTTACGGCAGACGACCTTGCATCCGAACCGCAACACAAGAATTAGTTTATCGCAGTGAGAAAGTGGTGTCCACACTTGAGCGCAGTCACAGGCAGGGCGCAAACAGATTGTAAGAAATCGAACCTGATGTTTTCAATTCAGCGCGATGGCAGAAGTCGACTGAGCGATTATGGATTCGGCCTGAGAGCGCGCCCATCGGTCAGCCTCCAGCACAGCTTCGATACTGGAAACCGGTCCCGTTTCGTGCGCCTCCATCACGGCGGAGATGACTTCGGGAATCTCCATGAATCCCATCTTACGATCGAGGAACGCGGCCACAGCCATTTCGTTTGCGGCGCTCATCGCCGCAGGCATGGTCCCGCCCTCGCGCATAGCTTCATAAGCCAGCCGCAGACAGGGGAACCGCTCGCGGTCAGGCTCGAAAAATTCCAACTGCGCGAGTTTGCCTAGATCCAGCGCGGGCAGTTCCGTCGGTAGCCTTTCGGGATAAGTCAGCGCATACTGAATCATCAAGCGCATATCGGTCACGCCGAGTTGAGCTATGACGGAACCATCGACCATCTCGACCATCGAATGAACTATGGATTGCGGATGCACTATCACATCTATCTCGTCCGCGCTGAAGCCGAAGAGCCAATGGGCCTCGATCACTTCCAGCCCTTTGTTCATGAGGGTCGCAGAATCGATAGTGATCTTCGCGCCCATCTGCCAGGTCGGATGAGCGAGAGCCGCTTCGATCGAGACTTTGCGCATATCTTCGAGCGGGGTCCGGCGAAACGGCCCGCCCGATGCCGTCAGAACCAATCGCTTCACTTCGGAGATTCGCTCGCCGCGAAGGCACTGATGGAGGGCATTATGCTCGCTGTCTACGGGCAGGAGTTCGGCACCGCTTCGCTCGGCCGCGCGAGTCATAAGCTCGCCCGCCATAACGAGCGTCTCCTTGTTGGCGAGGCACACGCGGCGGCCCAGTGAGAGCGCCTCGAAAGTAGGCAGAAAGCCCACCGCTCCTACCGTAGCCGATACAACTACGTCGACTCCATCACAACAAGCGACAGCGACGAGTCCCTCCTGGCCGAACGCTATATCGGGCATTCGACCGACGCCTGCATCTTTCAATCTCTTTTTCAATTCCATCGCATCGCTTTCTTCAGCGACCGAGACTAATCGAGGGCGGAAGCGAACGACCTGACGGGCCAGGCTTTCGAGGTCGCGGCCTGCGGCGAGCGCGCTTACTGAAAATCGATCTTCGAGCGAATTGATTACAGAGAGAGTGTTCTGACCAATGGAGCCGGTGGATCCGATTATGCTGACATTTTTCATGACGCCCCCGATCGAGAGCCGCATTCTAACACGATGGCGGAAGCAATGGCAAAGAAGCGCGCCGAACCCAATGCGGGGCGCGACGACCTCTCTATTTGATCTCTTTCACAGGCAATCGCTGCCTGCTGTGTCGAACTGTCAGGATAGATACCTGTTTACGCTCCACGCGATAGATCACACGATAATTCTTGAAGATAATCTCGCGGATATTAGAATGTTTCACTTCGGGCACGACCCTGCCGGATTCGGGAAATTCCTGCAATCTGTCGACCGCGCCGAAAATATCGATCAGCCAGACCTTTGCCGCCTCAAGACTCTCTTCAGCTATACGGTCAGCTATTTCATCGACCATTTCGAGCGCGAGCGGAGACCAGACGATTTTCATTTGCCGAGTCGACTCAGGGTCTTTTTGCGCGCGGCAGCATGAGAGACCGACTGCCCTTCGTTTATCTGAGTTTCAGCGGTGTGAATGTCCTGCAAAAGTTCGAGCTTCGCAAGCAGTTTTTCGTACTCGGAGACATCGAGCAGCACAGCGGCGCTTCTGCCCTGCTGAGTGATGACGAGCGGACGCCTCGTGCGTTGCACCTGCCGGACGAGCGAAGCGGCGTTGGCGCGAAATTCAGAAATCGGTTTTACGTCCTCATCCAAAACGACTCTCTGCATATCAATCTCCTCAAAGGATCGTTGTAAGAAATAGCGTACAAGCAAGCGTACACAATCGAGTTCTATAAATCAAAGAGGAATCGCAACACGACCCTTTGAAGCCAACCTCGATGGAAACAACTTCGTTCGCATCATTTTGTCCGCCTCGCCCCGCGCTCCGCTTCATTTCGTGTCCCTCGCCGATGCTATCCTCTCCGCCCCTCGATGTCACCACCCTGAGATCATACCCCACAAAGCGTAAAAGGGTAAAAGCGCCTAGCGTAATGTCCTCACAAGGCGGAAGCCAAGGTAGTAGTGGCTGCCGGGCGCGAACCTGCCGCGGTCCGCCGACCGGCAGAACCGCGCGTTGTCGAACCAACTGCCGCCACGCGACACCCGGTTCGAGCCCGTAGACGGTCCCGTCGGATCCGCGCTCGGACTCTGCGAGTAGTAGTTTTCCGAGTACCAGTCTATGCACCACTCCCACACATTTCCATGCATGTCGTATAGCCCAAATCTGTTCCCCCTTCCCAGGCTTCCTACCGCTATTGTCTTCTGTCTGTAGACTCCCTTTGCCGCTGAACCATAAGGATAATTTCCATCATAATTCACCAAATCCGGCGTGATCGTCTCTCCAAACGCGAACGGAGTAGTCGTCCCCGCCCGGCACGCATATTCCCATTCTGCTTCTGTTGGCAATCGATACCTCTTCCCCGTTGCACGAGACAGTCGATCACAAAACTCTATCGCTTCTTCCCAACTGACTCGCTCCACAGGCAGGTCGCCGCCCTTGAAAGATGATGGGTCGGAAGGCAAATCTATCTTCACCTTCGGCAATTTCGTCGCAACCGCTCGCCATTGCAACTGTGTCACTTCATACTTGCCCATGTAAAACGATTGCGAAATCGTAACCTCGTGTCGCGGTCCCTCATCAGTTTGCCGGTCTGCTTCCGTTTCGGGCGATCCCATCGTGAATCTTCCCGCAGGCACTCGCACCATCTCTATCCCTACGCCGCCCGCCGTCTCGGTGTAGGTTTCCACCTCGACGTGCTCCTGACGGTTTGCGCCCGGCGAGGTCGGCTGCCCTCCCGCAGGATTCGTCGCAGGCGGATCGGTCGCAGTCGAAACCGGCTTTGCCGTTGCTTCCAGTTGACGGACCCTGTTTCGCGCCAACCCCGCGAATCTGCCGTTCGGGTATTGCTTCAAATACTCGCGGAAATCCTCGATGTCAGCACTGCTTTTGATGCTGTCCCAGAACGACAATTCAACCGTTGCCGCATCTGCGCCCGGCGGACTCACCACCACAGGCACTCGAATCGTTATCGAAATGACAAGCTCATCGGCCCTGTACCCTTCGATATAGGCCCACGGACGCTGCTTCTTCTCCTGCCCCAAATCCAGTAGCACTCGCTTGGGCACTTTATCCTGAAGGTATCGAACTATCCCCGATAGCGTCACCTCTCCCTCGGCGTTCGCCGCTTCCCCCTTCAACCCCTCGACCAGATACCACGTGAAGTATCCCTGCTCCTTTTCTGTGTACTCATAAGCCCGCGCTCCCACCTCCGTTGCATAGAGCGTCGCAAACGCTTCGACCTCCTGATTCCGCGTGTCGAAATCGAACCGATAGGCCGAACTCATCGGGTTGATCCCGTCTGCACGTCCGCCCGGATCGTTGCGGCAGGCGTCGAGTATCACAAGCACCTGTTTCGCGCCCGTCTGACGGATCAGGTTCTTCATCTGTGATACGCTGACCGATGTGTTTTCCAGTATCGAAAGGCTCCCTATCCTCACATCCGAAGGCAGGAGGAAGGCGCGCTCTCCGCGTTGCATCCCGTGCCCGGCAAAGGACACGAGCAGCAGCCCGTCTTTTGGAACGATTCCGTTCAGGTTTATCAGGCGTTGAAGTATGTTTGCGCGTGTAGGCTCCCGCTCTTCAGGCTCTCCCGTTGCGAGAAGCGTGACCTGATCCGCGGGAAAGCCTGCATACCGGACGAGGGATTCTGAGAGCATCCGCGCATCTTTGGCAGCGCCGTAGAGTCGGTTGATTTGTTTGTCGCGGTACTCGTCTACGCCGACGACGAGCGCATAGCGTTTCGACCTGTCGGGCAGTCGGTTGACGACCTTGAGTTCTCTTCCCTGATTGCGCGCTTGCGTCTGAGATGAGGATGGAAACGAAATCGGAAGAATCAGAAAGAGAGCGAGCAAGGCTGTGAGCGAAACGGGCGTAGCTCTGGTTTTCATAGCGTCCTTCTCCTGTTCACAATCGAGTACGGTTCGGCTTTTTCGATCAGATTGGAGCCGACTCATCTATACTGCGCGCGGGATAAAATGAAAGTTTTTCCGCAAGTGCAGAATCATATTTGGAAGTCTTCTCAAAATTCATAAGCGATACAATATCTTGTCTCTATACACCTCGATCCCTTGGGGATGGTGGGAAGAGTGCCGGGATCGGCGGGCACGAAGCGACCCGCGTCGATT
>JAKEHD010000344.1 GCA_022615215.1 Blastocatellia bacterium | reverse complement strand
GCTGATTTTCGACTACGCGCAGGCAGCTTGATCGCGCAAGTCTAGCATTATCAACAAATATGATTTCATGCCCCCCGTGAACGCTTACGAAGTGGTTATCACGGGACACGGACGCCCCGGATCACAGGAAGTTGTCGGCGCGTTGTGGATTACCATACACAACGTCGCCGATCAGCAGGCAGTGGCACAGCTTATGGCTGCGACCGGGTTAGATCGGGGCGAAAGCGAGGCGATCATTCTTGCTATAGAGTTGCGCGCATCGCTCGTCATTCTTGATGACCGGACTGCGCGGCATTACTGTCAAACGCAAAATTTACCGGTGATTGGAACGGTAGGAGTTCTGCTTCTGGCTAAAGATAATAATCTGATCTCTGCCGTCAAGCAGCCGATGGATGCCTTGATCGCCTATGGTATTCGTATCAGCCCCGCGCTATATCAAATCGTTCTCAATAGCGCCGGAGAGCAGTAATAACAGTGCCGACTATCAGGAGGCTTTTATGCATAAACGATTGTGGTCGAGGATCATATTTGTTGCCATAATCATCTGGCTGGCCGGACCTGCGCTCAGGTCTGTGCCTGCTCAGGCGATTGAGCCGATTGCTTACACTATCAGAGTTCCTGCACCCGAAACACACTTCGCGGAGGTCGAGGTCGTAGTGCCTGCCGGCAGGCGCGCTTCAATCGAAATGATGATGGCCGTCTGGACGCCCGGCTTCTATCGCGTAGAGGATTACGCCGGTCGCGTGCAGAACCTCTCAGCGCGCACTCCCGATGGCAAGCCGCTTCAGGTCGAACAACCTCGAAAGAACAGATGGCGCATTCAAACGAGCGGTGCGCCACGTGTGATTGTCTCTTACAGGCTCTTATGCAATGGTCGCTCGGTTACTACCAATTGGGTCGGTGAAGATTTCGGTGTGTTCAACGGAGCGGCGGCGTTCATCACGCTTGCGGAGCGAGCCGGACGCCCGCACGATGTCAGGCTCGAATTGCCCGCTCAGTGGAAGCAGACGATAACAGGGCTGGACCCTTCACCCGACAGGCGGCCCAATCATTTTCGAGCGAAGGATTTCGATACGCTCGCCGATTCGCCCATCGTTGCAGGGAACCTTTCAGTCCGCGAGTTTGAAGTCGCGGGCAGCAAACACTACCTTGTGGATGCGGGCCAGCACGGTCAGTGGGATGGTCAGCGCGCGGCGCACGATCTGGAGCGCATCGTCCGGGAGACTCATCGTTTCTGGGGCTTCCTGCCGTTCAAAAAGTACGTCTTCCTGAACGTCTTTCGACAGGGAGGCGGCGGGCTTGAGCACTCGAACTCGACTTTGCTGACGAGTTCTCCGAGAATGACCGCGCCCACCTACACCTGGCTTGCGTTCGTAAGTCACGAATACTTTCATGCCTTCAACGTCAAGCGGCTGCGCCCCATAGAACTGGGACCGTTCGACTATGAGCGCCCGCCTGAAACGAGCGGCCTGTGGATTTCCGAAGGTCTCACTTCGTACTTCGGCGAATTGATCGTCAGCCGCGCCGGTCTTGGCACCGCCGAGGATTATCTGTCGCGTCTGTCGTCGCACATCGAGCAGCTTCAAACCAGTCCCGGCCGATTAGTTCAAACACTTGAGCAAGCGTCCCTGAACGTGTGGACCGCGAGCGGCGCGTCAGGCGTCGGCCAGGACAAAAACAGTTCGGTCAGCTACTACATAAAGGGAGCGGTCGTGGGGTTCCTGCTCGACGCGAAGATACAACGTGCGACGGGCGGCAGAAAGAGTCTCGGTGACGTTATGAGGCTCGCTTACAAACGGTATTCCAAAGAGCGCGGCTTTACGGCTGAAGAGTTTCGCCGGACTACTGAAGAAGTGGCGGGCCGTGATCTCAAAGAGTGGTTCAGAAAATCGCTCGCTTCAACTGAGGAGTTGGATTATCGAGAAGCGCTCGATTGGTTCGGTTTGAGGTTCGCGGCACCGAATGGTCAGGAAGCGGGAGCGACCTGGAAACTCGAAATGCGTGAGGACGCAAGCCTTGCTCAAAAGAGCCGACGACGAAACTGGTTGGGGCAGGCCGCCAGATAACGATCTCGGCAAAGCAGTTAGTGCTTGATTTGAAATCAACGAACTCTTCTTCACGAACTGAGCAGGCATTTGTATCCTCAATTGACTCTCTTCAATCGCGCTTGTTAGCATCGATTTGCAAAATCGTTTTGTTTACGGGGTGATCGCAAATGCCGACTACAGGCGAAAAGTGCGCGATGAATACCAGGCTCGAAGTGGGAGACTGGTCGGTCGACCGAGATTTGAACACCATCTCCAACGGCGCAAGAGAGGTCCGCCTTGAGCCTAAGATAATGAATGTCCTCCTGTTATTGGCCGAAGAGGCGGGCACGGTCGTATCGAAAGAGAGATTGATGAAGGCCGTATGGCCCGACGCTTTCGTGACCGAGCAGGTTTTGATCAATGCTATATGGGAACTCAGAAAGGCGCTGGGCGACGATGCCAGAATGCCCTCCTACATTCAAACCGTGCCGAGGAAAGGTTATCGCCTGATTGCGCAGGTCTCTGCTGTGACGGACCTATCGCCAGGCGAAATGACCGCTTCGCCCGGCGATAAGGCGGCGCTCGAAAAGCGAGTCAGCTTGCATAAATGGCGCTGGGCGGCCGCCGGTCTCGCTATGATGTTATTGATCTCTTTTGCGGCCTTGATCATCTTGCGACCAGGTTTGCTGACCGGACGAACCGATGAGCAGGCGGTCGCACATAAAGAGGCGCGCAACGCTTATGCGAAAGGGATTGAGCGGTTCGATCTCAGAAGCCCGGCGGCGGCGAGGAAAAGTCTCAAATACTTTGAAGAAGCGATCGCCCTCGACCCCCTTTATGCGCAAGCGCATGCGGCCCTGGCTGCGAACTATATTCTACTTGTGCCGAAAGTGATTGCGCCGCACGACGGTTATCCGAAAGCGAAGGCCGCCGCTTTGAAAGCTATGGAGTTGGACCCGCGACTGGCCGAGGCCCATAGCTCTATGGCGATGATCAAACTCATATTCGACAGGGATTGGGCCGGGGCCGAGAGAGAGTTTCAACAAGCCTTGCGCATTACGCCCGAAAACGGATTGGCGCGAACCTGGTACGCTCAATATCTGCTCGCGGCAAATCGCCTGGACGAGGCAACCGAGCAAGTAAAAATTGCCTGCGAACTTGAGCCGCATTCAATCGGCGCGCAGGCTACGGCGGGCGAAATTTTTTGGTGGACTGAACGATACGACGAAGCTATGCAGGCATATCGAAAGATACTCGAACTCGACCCCGATAATATCTCGGCTCGCTATGGGGTGGGAAACGTTTATCGAAAAAGATCGCTGCCCGCCCAGGCCAGCGCCGAGTATCGAAAGGCCCTCGAAATGGTGGGCGAACCTTCGGCCGCAACCCTTGCGCACACCTTCGCTTATGCCAAAAAGAGAGAACCGAGTCTGCTCGTAAGCAAACTCGACCTTGCATTGAAACAGGAGCACGTTCCGCCTTCGCAACTCGCAAGAATTTTCGCTTCCTTCAACGAGCGGGACAAGGCGTTTTATTGGCTTGAGAAGGGCTACGCTGAGTGGGATACGGGATTGCTATTTCTCAAGAGCGATGATTCCTGGGACAGTCTGCGCGAAGACCCGAGGTTTGCCCTCCTGCTGCGCCGCGTAGGTTTTACGGATTGAAGCGCCTCGAAATACCTGACGGATGAAAAGTTGATAAAAAGTTGATATAAGGTTGAGGACTTCGCGGGGGCGATCAGACTAAAATTGCTTTTTCAAATTAATTTTTTGGGAGGAGCAAAATGCCTCAGTCTTTCCGTCTTCGTCTCGGCCGGTTCTTTAACCTGATAGTTCTGATCCTCTTTGCCGCTATATCAGCCGATGCAGGTATATTGATCGTGGCCTACAGCGGCGAGGCTCGAACTGCTCTCTTTGACGCAGACACATATAAAATCATCGCCACGTTGCCGACCGGCACGGGACCGCACGAAATAAGGGTCTCGCCCGACAGACGGTTCGCTTATGTTGCCATCAGCGGCACGGGACCGAGCGGCGTAAAGGGCAATTCCATCACGGTCATAGACATCAAGAACCGCAAGGTCAAAGCCAATTTCGATTTGGGCGATTACACTTCGCCGCACGATGTCCGGGTCAGCCGCGACGGGCGATTGATATGGGTCGCATGCGCGCCTGCCCGCACTATCCTCGAACTCGATTCCGCGAGCGGAAAGATTCTCAAGACTTACAAGACCGATCAGGACGGTTCATGGTTTCTTGAGATCACGCCGGATGAGCGGAAAATCTACGCGCCGAATCTCGAAGGAAAGAGCGTAAGTGTCATCGACCGCGCGACCGGCGCAGTGAAAGTCATTCCCTTCGAAGCCCCTGTTTACGGCATAGATATTACTCCCGACGGCCGACAAATATGGGTCAGCGGTCCCGGCCTCGCCGTCATAGACACTGCTACCGATGAAGTGATAGCCAGGATAAAAACGACCGAGACCGCTACAGGTCGAATCAGACTCGCGCCCGATGGAAAAAAAGTCGTCGTCGGAATGTCAAAGAAAGTGTTGGTCTACGATGTCGAGACACGGCAACTGACTGGCGAAATCGATATCGGCGCACAGCCGAAAGTCATCACGGTTTCCGCCGATAGCCGCCGCGCCTTTCTTACCAATCCGGGCAATAATTCAGTCACAGTCGTGGACCTTGTCGCCGGTAAACAGGTCGCCACTTTTCAAACGGGCAAAGCACCCGATGGCATCGCCTGGGTCGATTGAGTTTTATCGCGAAGGAGAAGAACCCGATGAAGAGATGCTTAATCGCATTATTGTTCGGTCTCATAATAGTCGTAAGCGTCGTATCGGTTTCCGCCCAGGAGCGAAACTACAGCAACGGTCACGTCAACTGGTCGCCTGATGGCAAAAAGATAGCCTTCGCTTCCGACAGGAGCGGCGACATGGAAATTTATGTAATGAACAGGGACGGCTCGAATGCGGTGCGATTGACCGATGCGCCGGGACGCGATGCGCATCCGGCCTTCTCGCCCGACGGCAAGCGCATAGCCTTTCAATCGCCGCGCGCAGGCAGTGGGAAAGACACGAACATCTATTTGATGAACGCCGACGGCTCGAAGCAGACCCGTATCACCAACCTGAAAGGGTTTGCAGGCGTACCGTGCTGGTCGCCCGACGGCAGGAAAATCCTCTTTCAATTCGAGGCCGATAGCGACGGCGATAATAAGCGATGGCATATCTACGTGATGAATGCGGACGGCTCGAATATGGTTCGATTGACGAACGATTCGGCCAACAACCAGGTGCCGCGCTGGTCGCCCGACGGTTCGCGTATTCTCTATTTCTCGGACATCACGGGAAAGAATCAACTCTATCTGATGAAGCCGGACGGTTCGGGCAAGACGCGCCTGACCGATAATTCTTACGACGACGGCGCGGCCGCCTGGTCGCCCGATGGAAAGAGAATCGTCTTTCAATCGGTCAGAAACGGCCATCGGGAAATTTATGTGATGAACGCGGACGGCTCCAATCAAACTCAGTTGACGAACGGAGTGAACGCCTTCGAGGTCGTATGGTCGCCCGACGGAAGGAAGCTGCTCTTTACAAACATGGAGCGAGGCAAGACCGATATTTTCATGATGGACCCCGACGGCACGAATATGGTCAGAGTGATTCGGACGCAAGCGGTCGATCTGGAAAGGGAAAAGGAAGAACTGCTCAAGCTTCATCGAAAAGACCGGCGGGCGCACTTTGAGACCGATGCCGAGTCGTTGCTTTCCGACCAACCCGAAGAAGGTCTTATCTCCGTGAGAAACGGAAAGATAAGCCAGACTAAAAGAACTGACACACGGAAGATGTTCGAGGCTTATTTCAAGGACGCGAAGTATTACGAATGGGACGACCTGGAGCCGCCGATAATCCGAATCTCGAACGACGCGAGCATGGCCTGGATGATAGTCCGCCTGCGAGTCCGGCGCACGCAGGCGGATAAGGAAGAGAAATTCGTCTATTCAGGGATAATGACTTACGAAAAACGCGACGGGAGATGGATCAAGATTGCCAACGTCTCAACCTTTGAGTGAGTCGATGAGTAGAGTCGCTTTCCTGTTTTTCCGCCTGTTCTCGTCATATCATTGCCCCGTATGGTTGTCCGTTCAGCGTGCATGCGAGTATAGTTTGAGCCAGGAGGTATCCAGGCATGCGGCTCGAAGAAATCAAACAGCAATATCCGAACGAATGGGTGCTTATTGAATTCACCGAACTGGACGATGAGCTGAAAGTCGTGGAAGGAGAAGTCATAGCTCATTCGCCCAGCCGGGACGAAATTGAAAAAGAGTTGCTGGAACTGAAGACCCCGCAAATAGCTATCGAGTATACAGGTGAGGGAGATACTGGAGAGGCTTACCTGCTATGAAGCAGTATCACCTTGTTATCCGTAACGGGCTGTTTTTCACCCGTGCAGCACTCAAACATCAAAACCTTGTCCGCGTGGTAAACCTGCTAATGGATACTGGGGCGAGCTATACGATCCTTTCCTGGGCAACTCTCATTTCGCTTGGTCTTGATCCAGCCAGTTCTACTGTACGTCGGCCTGTAACTACAGCCAGCGGTCTGGTCTGGATGCCTCTGGTGGAATTGGAAGAATTCCATGCCTTCGGGCAGAGCATAGCACAGTTTCCTGTGCTGGCTCATACCGTGCCGCTCGGCAGCCAAGTCAGCGGCATACTGGGAATGGATTTTTTGAGAGAGTTTAAAATCAAGCTAGACTTTCAACAAGCGATTGTTGAAATCCGAGATAAGCAATAACCGTTTTCAATGAATAGAGCCGCTTTGCAGTTCCCTTAATGACCAAACCACAGTCTCGTTGTATCATTATTCTGCTTATGAAAAAACTCATGACGCGATTCGCAGTTCGGCAAACGGCTGCTGTATTTGTGACCGTTACCCTGTTGCTTGCTAATCCATTTCACTACGCGAGCATTCCAAAGGCGGAGAGCTTGGCTGATGAATTGCGCGTACTCTTCATCGGCAACAGCCTGACATACGCAAATGACCTGCCCGCTATCGTCGAGGCTCTTGCGTCGGCCGCAAAGCAGAAACGCTTCGTTCACAAATCCATCGCCTTTCCTAATTTCGCCCTTGAAGACCATTGGAACAAGGGAGACGCACTCAAGGCGATAAGAAAGGGCGGTTGGGATATAGTCGTGATGCAGCAAGGGCCTTCGGCATCGAGGGAAGGGCGCAGCTTGCTGCTCAAGGACACCCGTCGCTTCGCCGAAGAGATTCGACTCAAAGGCGCGAGGCCCGCACTCTATATGGTCTGGCCCTCTGCCGCCCGGCTGCTGGATTTCAATGGAGTGAGCGAGTCTTACAGGCAAGCCGCCAAAGAGGTCGATGGACTCCTGCTGCCGGTAGGGGAAGCCTGGTTGAGCGCCTGGCGGCTCGACCCTGAACTCAAGCTTTATTCGAGCGACGGGTTTCATCCCAGCGAGGCGGGATCATACCTGGCCGCGCTTGTCATTTACGAGCAGCTATACGGACAGTCGCCTGTGGGATTGCCTGCCAGATTGAAACTGAGTACCGGAAAGAAGATCGAAATACCCGAAGAGCGAGCGAGATTGTTGCAAGAAGCAGCTAGAGACGCTAATGAGAAGTTCGGCAAGTAGTGTCAGTGGTCAGGAACCAGGGTCGGAGGCGATGGGAGAGCCTGGGTGTCGCATCTTCACTGCTCATTGGTTCTCTCGCTTACTTACTTCAAAGTAAGGTTAGTTTGCGGTATTACCGCGAGGATGTCAACCAATCGTTCGGAGCTTCCTCCCGGCTCCCCTTGTGTTGTTAGTTTGCCGCGCGCTACACTACGAGTTCGGTCAAAGAGTTTCGGCATATTGAAAGCCGGGAGCGGATTTACAATAACAAAACCGTATGTATTCTCAAGCTTCTCGATTCTGATGGAGAAATAAATTATGAAGACTGGTAGAAACAGCCTCTGCACTTGCGGCAGCGGATTAAAGTACAAATTCTGTTGCGGTCCCAAAGCCGGCCGCACGGGCAACAAGACTCAGCTTTTGCTCATAGCGGGTGTGGTTCTCCTTGGCGGCTTCATCCTGTTCACTCAGGTCTTTTCTTCCAACGATGCCTCCCCATCCGGCACGCTGCCTGCGCCTGCTCCGGCCGGAGCGCCAATCACCCCTGCGCCTCAGTCGTCGCAAAATGCACCTCAACCGCCGGGCCCAGCGCCCGCGGGCAAGGTCTGGTCGCCAGAGCACGGCCACTGGCACGACGCGCAACCCAATCAGCAAGCCGGTCAGCCGGCAGTACAGGCAAACCAGGGGCAGAATCAAACTCCCCAACCTCAGCCGCCGGGGCCAGCGCCCGCGGGCAAGGTCTGGTCGCCAGAGCACGGCCACTGGCACGACGCGCCGAACAATTAGTCTTCCGCACGGCATCAACGAAATGCCTTTCGGACCAGATTGAGCAGGCAGCCGGACGGAACATTTTCTTCGAGTTCCTGTCGGGTTGGTTGAGATGGATCATTGGGTCTGCTGCTCTTCCACTTTTAACAACCCGGCGGATTGTTGCTCCAGGGGGAACACGATGCCTCTGAGCCTGTCGTAATCCCAGCAGAGGAGATAGGTGTTTGCCAGGAGCATGAGGACGGTAATATAAGGCGTCCCGGCAAAATGCATCGAAACGGTGATGACGAAGATGTTGAGTATTATCGGGAAGAATATCACCGCCCCGAGTGTCGCCGTGCGGGGGATCAATAAAAAAACAGTCCCTGCCAACTGGCACAATCCTATGAAGTTCCAATAAAAGCCAGACATGTAAAGAGCCTCGAAGAAGAATCCTACAGGGGTATCGATTCCGAGAATCGTAAACCGGTTTCCGAGTGATTTCGTCAGACCCGATGGCAGAAACCCTATGGCGAGAAGTATCCTTGTGAAGACGGTGAACCTGCGGAGCCATTTATCGCTTTTAACCCTTGAGTGTATTCGTTGTAAAAATGCGTCGATGCTCATAGGCAAGCCTCCTGATAGAGGTGAAATCTTTAGATGGATTTTTCATGATTTCAAGACCGGATGTGTGCTCAGAGGTAATTACGCAGAGGCCATTTGCGAAGAGTGCAAAGATTTCCGGCCTTGCTCGGCAAGCTTATCGCTTCGCTAACAAATCTCGCTCGATGCGATCAAACCCCGGCCTCTTTCGCGCTGGCCACGTGACGCTCGGTTCTGAGCAGGCCCGCGCGCGAGATGTATAGTATGCCGCCTGCTACGGCGCTCAACATCACGGGGGCGAAAGCTAAAAACGAAAACATCAATGCCTGCTCGCGCGCAAGTCCCGCGTTCGTAAACAACACGACGAGCGCCCACTCGCGCACTCCAAGCCCGCCTATCGATATGGGCATCAAGCGGATCAGATCGACGAGCGAGATGAATGCGAATATGACCGCCGGTCCCAGAGGCAATCCCATAGCGAGCGCGACAACATAGCAGCCCAGGCTCCATACGACCCTGATCGCTATCGAAACGAGCGCCGTCGCCGCGAGCATTCCCGGATAGCGCCTCAGCACAAGTATCGCTTCGAGCGTCCGCGCCGCCGCCTCGCCCCATCTCTCGGCTTGAGGAAAAAAGTCTTCCTTTTTCGTCTTCACTCCCGCCCACCTGCACAACCGCGCCAGACTCGAAGATACGCGCTTGTTCATCAAGAGGACCAGCGCAGTAAAAGCGGCTGCCAGAAATGCTTCGATCAGGTAAATCAAAAGCCCTGACGGGCGCGACGACCTGCTCGCAAGCATAGCTCCCAATCCCGTCATCAACAGCACGAAGAGCCCGACCGTCCGCTCGTACACGAGGGTCGAGAGAACGAACGGACGATCCCCCGTATCGCGGCCCGCATAGATCAATCGCGCGACATCACCGCTCACGCTCCCGCCCGGCACGAAGTTGCTGAAGAAGATTCCTATAAGATAGTAAACGAATAATCGCCCGGTCTTTATGTCATGCCCGCGCACCTTCAGTATCATCCCCCATCGGAGAGCCATCAGCCATGTCACCAGAACGCTTGCAATGAAGGCGAGCGGCAGATATGACACCTGCGTCGCCTTTATGGCCTCAAGCAATCCGCGCGCATCCGATTTCAAGAGGACGAAGGCCAGCGCGCCTAAACCTATACCGACCTGTAACAGCGAGCGGACGGTGAATGCGCGGCGCTTTTCTATCGGGCCGACATCGGTTTTTTCTGATTGATCGTTTTTGCCCATCGTTCGAGAACCCCTCCCTCACAGTGGAAGGCACAGAAGAAAAAGGAATCTTTATGCCTTCTACAGGGGTACTTATGGCCGTTTGCCGCGAGACTTGAAATGTAGACGGATCCATATACGCGCAAGCTCCGCGAGCGTCGAAAATATATGGCTCGGACGGACGGTCGAGTGGCCCGCAGGCCGGGGATAATGGCGCACGCCTGTCTCGACCAGTCGGAACCCATAGTATTTTGCCTTTGCCAGCACCTCTGCGTCGACGAAGAACTTCTTCGATTCTATCGTCACGCGGTCGAACACCTCGCGGCGAAACAGCTTGAACGCGCAATCTATGTCGCGGACCTTTATCCTGAAAACGATCCTCACAAGGAGGTTGAACCCCCAGGATAGCACGAGGCGCGTGAGCGGGTCGAAGCGGTATATCCGAAACCCGCACACTATGTCCGCATCCTCGATCAGCGGAAGCATATTCTGCAACTCTTTCACGTCGAACTGATTGTCGGAATCCGTGTAGAAGACAAGCGCGTGGCGTGCGCTTGTGAACCCCGTCTTGAGCGCCTCGGCATAACCGAGGTTGGGGTTATGATGAAACACACGTATGTGATCGGGGTCTTTACGGGCGAGCGAATCGGCTATCTCGCCCGTGCGGTCGATGGAGCCGTCGTCTACGATGATCACTTCCCAATCGCGCAGCGAAAGCGAGCCGAGCACATCGGCCATACGAGTCGCGGCCGTCTCTATGTTCTCTTCTTCGTTGAACGCCGGCAACACGGCCGAGATGGAGTCAAAAGTCATAACGATATCAGCTATCAGCCATCAGTCTTCAGCCATCAGTCTTCAGTCTTCAAGCTGATAGCTGATAGCTGATAGCTGATAGCTGATAGCTGATAG
>JAKEHD010000343.1 GCA_022615215.1 Blastocatellia bacterium | reverse complement strand
TCGTATATCGACGCTAAAAACCGTCATCTTATTAACCAGGGGCATAATCGCCTCAGAAGGCGATGCGAAATTTCCCCCGTCAGCTAAAGCAGACGGTCCCCTTTTCGCGGAGATTTATGGAGGTTGGCTATGACGATAATACTGGAACTTGAACCGGAAGTTGAATCGTTCCTCGAAAAGCGGGCCAAAGCCGAGGGCTGCGATGTGCAAAGTTATTTGAAAAAACTCATTGAGAAAGATGTGAACCGAAAACGCACATTTGACGAAATACTCGCGCCTTTTCGCCAGGCCGTAGAAGAAAGCGGAATCTCTGATGACGAGTTGGACTCGCTTTTCACTGAAGCCCGAAAAGAGGTCTTCGAAGAGCAAATAACAGTTGATGATTCCCGAACCTGAAGATCATAAACCAAAAGCAATCCTCCGAGAAGTTAAGGATATGTTCAAAAACAGCCTGGCCGTTTTGTGATAAACTCATGCCCGCTTTACAATCAGCCGGTCAGAGGGACTCTATCATGAATAATTCACATCCGCGCTCGACACTTCTTTTCGCTCAAATCAGCTTCGCGTCGGTCATTTTAGCGTTTGCGACCGCAGGGATGTTTGCCTGGGCCGCAGGTACGGAGACGGGCACGCAGGCTGCGACTCAGGGGCGTCCGCTCACGCCCGCTGGCTCGCCCATAATCGATCTGACCACGCGACAGGCTGCGGTCGGCGCGCTGACCTTTGATTTCGTTCGCAGCCCCGACACCGCAGGGCCTGACGCGAAGGGCCGCTACCTGATAGCCGTCAATAGCGGTTACGGCATTCAATTCAACGCCGCAACGAATCGCTCGCAGCAGTCGCTCGCCGTAATCGACCTCAATGCCCGACCCGCGCCCGCAGTCGTTCAAAACGTCTACTTCCCATCGCCTCAGAGTGTGAACGTCGGAGCGGCCTTCGCGCCTCGACCGGATTCGACCGGAGCCTACACGCTTTACGCATCGGGCGGGTTTGAAAATAAAATCTGGATGTTTCGCTTCCGCCCCGGAGCGCAGACTCCCTTAACACCCACGTCGCCGGGACCGAACACAATCGTAGAAGCTCCCTTCATAGATGTGAGCGCATTTGCCACGGCCGCGCCCTCGCCCAATTACAACAGCAATCGCGCGCCGGTCTACCCGGCAGGGCTTGCCCTGAGTCACGCGGGCGATGCGCTTTATGTGGCCAATAATCTCAGCGATAATCTCGGCATCATAAGCGACCTCGGCGGCGAGCGCCGCATCACTCGCGTCGACCTGCGCCGACCGGACGGCAATCAATTCGTCTACCCTTACGGGGTCGCTGTGCTGCCTTCGCGCGACGGTTCGGAGACGGCCAAAGTCTATGTCTCTTGCTGGGGCGATGCGTCCATCGCAGTAGTCGATCCGCGAGAGCCTGCCCGCCCCCTCGCGTTCATCTCTGTAGAACGCCATCCGACCGCTATGATCTTCAACTCGTCGCGCACGCGGCTTTACGTAGTGAACTCCGATGCAGACAGCGTCTCCGTTATAGACACCCTGGCGGATCGCGAAATCGAGCGCATCAATGTACGCTTGAACGAGCGCGCGCCCGTAGGCAGCAGCCCTGAAAGCCTCGTTTTGAGCGCGGACGGCGCTACGCTTTACGCGGCCAACGCGCACAGCAATTCTATAGCCGTTATCGGGCTATCGGAGAAAGCGCGCGGAGAAGATGAAGACGGAGAAGAGCGCAGCCGTGTGCGAGGGTTCATTCCTACAGGGCAATACCCCTCGGCAGTCGCAGTAGTTGCAAAGCGTATCTTCATCGGCAACGGCAAAGGCACGGGCTTCGAGAATTCTTCCGTAGTCGTCAACGATTCGGGCTTCGCGCCCAACACGCCCAATGATCGTTTCCCCGCGACACGCGGGCGAGGCGGGCAACACATATTGCCTCTCATCTCAGGCAATATATATATGGCCGATGAGCCGGGCGAGCGCGAGCTTGCCGCGCACACTCAGCAGGTGATGCGCAACAACGGGTTGATAGGCGAACGCCGCGCCCGATTGTTTCAAGGACAATCGCCCATCAGGCACATCATCTACATAATCAAAGAGAACCGCACCTACGATCAGGTCTTCGGCGACCTCGAACGTTCGGGCGACGGCACTCCCGCAGACGGAGACCCTCGGCTTGCAATCTTCGGCGCGGGCGAGGCGGCGCGTCTTTCGGGAGGCGCAGCGCAAAACATAACGCCGAATCATCACGCGCTCGCCGCTGCGTTCGGGTTGCTCGACCGCTTCTTCGTCAACGCCGAAGCAAGCCCCGACGGGCACAACTGGTCTACGGCCGCTTTCTCAAGCGACTACGTCGATAAAGCTTACCGCTGGAGTTATTCGGGGCGCGGGCGGACTTACGATTATGAAGGCTTCAATCGTCTGCCCGGCTACAAACCGCCCTCAGCGCCTCCGCCGGATTTTCGATTGCCGGTGACGGCGGGCGAGGTCGCAAACTACATGCAGAGATTCGTGCCTTACCTGAAAGGCTCGCGCGACGTTGCGGAACCTGAAACGCTTTACCTCTGGGATGCGGCAGCGCGCGCCGGGCTTACATATCGCAACTACGGCGAGTTCATAGGGACCGTTTCTGAAGCAGACGTTGCGGCCATCAATTCGCAACGTCCGAAATCCTATCCCGACACATCGCCCAACGTCACGGCCTTTGCGACCAAGAAATCGCTCGAAGGCCATTACAGTTCGACGTTTCGCAATTACGATCTGATGACGCCCGATTCCATGACTACGGAATCCTATCGTGCGGCAAAAGAGCAGGGCGCGAGCCTCGACCCTGTCATTGCGCCCACGAACCCCGACGAGCGATTTCGCGGCTCGTCGCGGCTGGGCGAATGGCTCGAAGAGTTTCGCAGTTATGTTGCGGACCTTGAAGCCGGGCGGCCCGACCGCCTGCCGAATTTTTCGATGGTGCGATTCCCGAATAATCACACGGCGGGCCTCAGAGCGGGAGAGCCGACGCCTCAATTTTATGTGGCTGAAAACGACTACGCCATAGGCCGACTGGTCGAAGCCGTGTCGAATTCGCCTTACTGGAAAGACACAGCGATCTTCATAGTCGAAGACGACGCGCAGGACGGGCCGGACCACGTAGACGCGCATCGCTCGCCCGCGCTCGTCATAAGCGCATACAATCGTCCGGGCGCGCTCATTCACGAGTTTCACACCACAGTGAGCCTCATACGCACTATGGAGATACTTCTCGGCATGCAGCCAATGAATCAACTCGATGCGGCGGCCGTGCCTATAGACATCTTTCAGGACAAGGCGGACCTGCGCCCTTATAAAGCGATAATGCCCGATGTGGCTTTGAACAATCTGATGAACGGGGCGGCGCGCGACTTGAGGACGGCTTACTGGATGAAGCGCACAGCCGAGCAAGACCTCGCACATGCGGACATGGCCGACCCTGCCGTGTTGAATCAGATAATATGGTTTTCCGTTAGAGGCGAGAGCGACTTGATGCCTCAGGTAGCGCGGCTGCCCGCATTCGACGCCCTGCGCGAGGGCCTTATCGAAGACGATGAGGAAGAAGAAAGAGAAGAGCGAAGAGCGAGGCGAACGAAAGCGGTACTCGCGAAAAGATAAGAAGCTATTGATGAATGCGGAATGTGGAATCTCTTCATTCCGCATTCCGCACGCGCTGCATAAGATCGAAGAACCTGGGGTCCGAACGAAGGCCATCGAGCAGGGGGTCTATTTTAAGCCGGATCAGAAAACAGGATCTCTCTTTATACGCTTCTTCAAGCCAATGAAACGCCGTGGCTTTTTCCCCGAGGCCGGCATAGATGGTCGCAATGTGATAAGAGGAGACATACTTCCGTTTGGACATTTCCTTCAGTTCATCAAGCACCTTTTGCGCTTCGCGAGTCTTGCCACATCCCGCATAGGCGTGCCCCAGCGCTGCAATCATTAATGGGCAGCCGCCTGAAAGCTCTATCGCTTTTTGAAATTCCGCTATGGCCGCCTTATGCATTGCATTTTTCTCATGAGCCAGTCCGAGATAATAATGCGCAGGGGCGAAACTCGGGTCCATCTCCAACACCTTGTGGAATTTCTCTATGGCCTGATCATATTGGCGGGCATAGAAGTAAGGAAGGCTCAGGGCGGTGTTTATGATGAGCGACAGCGGATCCAACTCTTGAGCTTTCTTGATCTCCGTCATGGCTTTGCCGAACCATCCCCTGGTCAGCAGGTACACGCTATACCTGTGATGGGCCGTCGCGCAATAGGGATTCAACTCGATGGCCCGATTGTATTCGACCTCGGCTCCTGACGGATCCCAGTCGTAATGCAACCTGATATCGGCCAGCGAGACGTGGGCTTCCGCAAGCGATTCGTCTATTTCCAGCGCCCTTACTGCCGCCGCCTTCGCGTTTGACAGGGCCTCCTTAGGGGAAAGATAACAGTATATTCCAAGCAGGCAATAGGAGTCAGCGAGTCCGGCATAAGCCGGGCCATAGTTCGGGTCTCGATCCATTGCCCGCTCGAAATAATGTATGCTTTTCTTCAGGCTCTCTTCGGTCCTTCTATTCCAGAAGTAGCGGCCCTTGAGGTAGAGATTATGAGCCTCAGTATTTTCGGCGTGCCGCCCGGACGGTTTTACTCTTTCCTCGCCGTTCAGCTTCAGCCTCAGCGCCCTTGTCACGAGTTCTGAAACCCGGTCCTGCACGGCAAAGACGTCTGTGAAGGTCTCATCAAACTTCTCCGCCCACAGCGGCAACCCATCTCGCACACCCACAAGTTGTACAGTCACCCGTATCCGGTCGCCCAATCTCTGAATGTGGCCGTCAAGTAGTGAATCGACGCCCAGTTCGCGGCCGACGGCCAAAAGGTCTTGTGCCTGATCAGTATATTTAAGCACATCGGTTGTCGGCCGAACTGTAACGAGACCTATTTTGCTGAGCCGGGTTATCAAAACGTCTGCCAGTCCCATGCCTAAGTAGCCATCGTCGTTTTCTGCGCCCAATGTCTTGAACGGAAGCACGGCAATCGCCCCGATCTTAATGACCGCCTCATCCCCTGGTCGATGAGATGAATTTATCAGGTGGATGTCATTAACTTCATCCCACACCTCTTTAACGACGGCCAGAAAGCGATAGCCCCGTCTGGAAATCGTCTGTATGTACTTGTTTCCGCTCGTGTCCCTGCCGAGAGCTTTCCTGAGCAGGGAGATGTTCTGTGTGAGGTTGTTTTCTTCAACGAAGGTATCAGGCCATACCTTTCTCATCAGTGCGCTTTTCTCGATTACCCGTCCGCTGTCTTGGACAAGCGCAAGCAGAGTATCGAAGGCTTTGATCGTCAGTGGCACAGGCTCGCCCTGAAACAACAGGACTCGCTCGGCCGTATCCAGGTGGAATGGGCCAAATTCGTAAAAATGCCTGATCTGTTTGCTCGTGCCAGTTCTCATAAGTCTCTCAGAAATCTTTCAGGAATCTTTCAGAAATTTCTAATGACTTTCGAGTCGCTTAAGCAACAATTTAGATAATTATTAATGCGCTATATACCGGCGTCAGAGCAGCCTGGTGACGGTATCAGTGTATCACCATGTCCATGATTCGGAAAAGCAATTTGTGAGTAAATTTGTGAGTAAATTGGCTCAAGGCATGGAGTGAGGTATTTATCAGAGCGCGTTGGGATTCGGCTCCTATCGCAGGAGTCAGGCACCAAAAATGTAAGTCGCAGAAACCGCAAATTCGGGTCGCCCGGCCATAGGATGCTCTGTTGTAGCATCAGTCGCCGACAGACTTCCCGGCTGCCTGAGGGTCGAGCGTATCTTCAAAGGCTGACTCTTCACCGCGCCGGTATCGGCGTGGCGAACATCTGGAGCGAATAACCAGACCATTCCGCTTAAACCAAAAGGAGGAAGTTTTATGAAAAAGTTCACCGCACAAATCATGTGTGTGCTGATGTCGTTGCTGCTTTCCATTCAGGTTCTGGCACAGACGGCAACAACGGCCACCGTATCGGGGACCATAACCGACTCCGCCCAGGCAGTCGTGCCGGGGGCTGAGATAGAACTATACAACCCCGCCACCAATCAACGGCTGAAGCAGACATCGAGCGATTCGGGGAAATACGTCTTCCCGACGGTCCTGTCCGGCACATACAGCATTACCGTGACCAGACAGGGATTCCGCACGTCTAGCATCAGTTCGTTTAAAGTAGAGGTGGCCAAATCATACAGTATCGATATGACGCTCGAAGTCGGCGAAGTCCAGGAAGTCGTCCAGATCAGCGCCGGCGCAGAGGTCGCATTGCAAACCACAGATTCCACAGTGGGCAATGTGGTTTCGGGAACGATAATGCCACGCTTCCCGGCCCTGACACGCCAGGCAAACGAACTGCTCACCCTACAGCCTCTGGCGACCCCCGCCGGTGAAGTCGCAGGGTCGCGAAGCGACCAGAGCACTTTTCACCTGGACGGCATAGACGTAACCAACAATTCGGTCGGGGGCCTGGGCACTTACGCACAACTCCCTGTTGACGGCATCGAGGAGTTTCGCGTCGGCGTGGCCAACCCTAACGCCACCTTCGGGCGCGGAGCAGGAGCACAGGTTTCGGTCATCAGCCGCCGGGGCACGAACGGCTTTCACGGCGCGGCCTACTGGTACCATCAAAACGACAACCTGAACGCCCACACCTGGGACGCAAAACGCCTCGGCAGGAATCCCGACGGCACAGAGGTAGTGCCCGAACCGGAATTGAAAGACAACCGCTTCGGTTTCCGATTGGGAGGCCCGATATTGCCCTGGCGAGATCAGGCCTTCTTTTTCCTGAACTACGAGGGACGCCGCTTTCCCCGCAGCAGTTCGATAGTGCGGCTTGTGCCGACAGACACCTTGCGCCAGGGCATATTGCGCTTCCGGGATGCGTCGGGGAACGTAGTCTCTTACAATATGGCTAATTCCTCCCTTTGCGGCCCTGACGGAAACCAGGCCTGCGACCCGCGCGGAATCGGTCTCAGCCCTGTCATCTCGACGCTCTGGTCGAATCTTCCGGCAGGCAATGACTCGACTGCGGGCGATGGACTCAACAGCACCGGCTTTAGAAGCAACGTCGGCAACTCGCTCGACAACGACTATTACAATGCCCGCGCAGACTACAATTTGACCGACAACTGGCGCGTTGATGCGGCCTATCGCTATTTCGGACAAATCCAGAACGGTACGGGCCTGCTCTCCATAATTGGCGGAAACGTAGAGAGCCTGGAGAAATTCCCAAATCGGCAGAACATGTTCACCGGCGGGATAACGGGGAATTTCAGTTCGAACCTGACGGGCGAGTTCCGCTACGGCTTTGTCGGAACTCGAACGGCGACCGACCGGTTCCGGCCAAACGCATCAGCCGCGCTTCTTGCCATACCGGGAACCGAAACCGGGATAACGGATGGACAGTCCCATGTCGCCCTCGATCTGGGGGCGCTGGGCGGAACGCAGAGCCTGCTGTCGGAACCCATAGATGTGGGAACCCAGGTGGCGCGAAAGCAGGCAAACAACAACAAGAACCACCAGTTCAACGCCGATATGAACTGGATAAAGGGGAATCACACGTTTCAGTTCGGCAGCCACATACGCTACCTGCCTACCCTGCATATACGCGATGACAAAGTGGTGGGCGCTCTGGGGGCGCTCGTAGCTCAACTCGACTCCGGGAGGAGCGTTGTGGTCCCCGCAACCGGACGGCCTCCCACATGCAGCGGGGCAATAACCAGGAACTGCCTGACGGCCGCCGACGCCCAGCAGTGGGACCGCCTCTTTGCCTCGTCGCTGGGACTCATCGACAATATCAGCGTTCTGGCCGTTCGCGACGGCAGCTTGAATCCGCTTCCTTTCGGAGAGACCCTGGAAGCAGACACCAAACTGTGGGCTCCGGATTTCTATTTCCAGGACGTCTGGCGCATTCTTCCCTCGCTGACCCTCACTCTGGGTCTCAACTACGGGTGGCAGACGCCTCCTTCAGAAAAGCTGGGGCGGCAGAGCGTACAGGTCGACGGCGATACTTTGACGGTACAGACGGCTCGCGACTATCTCAGGGCCAAGGAAGAAGCGGCGCGGGCCGGCAATATCTTCAACCCACCCATCGCTTTCCAACCCATCAACGAATCGGGACGCAGTGGCGTCTTCGACACTGACCGGAACAATATCGGCCC
>JAKEHD010000342.1 GCA_022615215.1 Blastocatellia bacterium | reverse complement strand
GAATTCACGCTCCGCGGTACGTTGCGCCAGCAGTTCTAACCTCATTGCTGGGCAACATGATTGATTATGGATTGCGCCTATATAAGGAGACATACTATGAACATTCTCATCTTACTCGTATCACTTCTCACAGTAGGGACTCACGCATCAATGAGTTCGTCAAATCTTATTGCGAAGATAAGGTGTTTCTCACCGCACGCATGTCAACAAGACCGAATCCAGGTCATAAATAAAGCTCCTCTTCTTGAAGTTATAATCGTGAAAAGAGCCGGACATGAAGCTTGGCTACAGGTAAAGAATGGCTACGACAAAAAAATAGCAGCGCTCGAAATCAGAAAACGGCCCGGAGGGATTGGCATGACTTTAGACTTGGTCCGGAGCCAAAGATCTATTGAGCCTGGAGCCGTTTTTGAGTTCAGAGTGCATTTGGGCAACCCCTCACGATTTACTGAAGAGGAACTAAAGCAAGAGCCGCAAATTGAAATCGTTGTTGTAATGTTTGAAGATGGAACAAGCGAAGGAGACCTACAGGGAGCAATTGAGATTGACGGAAGGCATCGGGCAGAGAACATTCAGATGGGCCGTATTTTAGCCCTCTTGCAGGAAGCAATAGAATCATCTAATACAAATTCGTCAGAGGTATTAGAACGATTGAAGAAGGAGATTGCCGCCCTTTCAACAGATGAAGGTGTTGAAGAAGTATTCCGCCAGTCGAGTCTAAAATACGCAATAACGAGTGAGATGAATGACAGCATTAATGGGGCAATCAAATCAGGGTTTCATGGCGCAAAAGATGTAGCGTTATACAGGGTTCTGGAAATAGAACGGGGATTGTTACTTGGCGGTGGGGCACAGTTAAAGGAACGTCTCAGTGATGTGAAGGAGCATTTCCAGAAAGTATTCGGCGGAAAGTGAATCGAACAAGTGGGCGAGGGTTCTAACCGGTCGTTGCGGCGGACGCGCATTACAACGTTTCATTCTCCCTTAAACCACAACACGCCGCTGAATTCATCGTTAGCAATCACGATTATTGATCTGTGGTTTGCTTTTTGAAGTCCTTATCAACCGACCTCCGAATCCTTGCGTATGCCAAGGGCTTCGTCCACAGGCCGGGAAACTATTCCGTGTACGCGCTCTCTGAGGATCTCTGCGTCCTGCTTTCCCATGTCCTTCGTTTCTATAGTGTCGTGCATGTAGACGACGATCTTCGAGGGGCGGAGCATCCAACTGCCTTTTCGGTTGAACTCGTAAGAGCCGGTTATGCTCATAGGCACTACGGGGTAGCCGAATTGCACAGCCATGCGGAAGACGCCTTCCTTGAACGGACCCACTCGCCCCGTGAGGGTCCGAGTGCCTTCGGCGAAGACTATGAGGCTTATGCCGTCGTCGAGCGCATCTTTAGTGCGCTTCATCAACTTGCGAAACTCCGAAGGACTGTTGTTGTTCGGCACGGGGATGTTGCCGAAGCGTTTCATCATCCATCCATAGGCGGGGACTTTGAAGTGTGATTCAAGCTCAAGGCCGCGAACGAATTGCGGGATGGCCGAATAGATCACGAATGCGTCGAATAGATTTATGTGATTGCAGACGAAGAAGCTCGTCCGTGTGGGGTCGAACCCCGGCGCGTAACGGACTTCGAAGCCCACTCCCGCAAGCCTGAGGATGTTGCGAAAGAACCATCGCTGCGAGCGGTCGTTCTTTCTCGGATCGACGAAGACGGCCAGTAATACCAGGAGGCTGCATACTATGAAAAAGTGCAGGCCGCTGATGATCCATAAAACCGCGCTGCGCAGGACGAGATAAATTCTTTTGAGTGTTCCTACTTTATCTTTTTTGAGGTTCGAGTTTTCGATCTTCAATTCCTGCGGTAAACCTGAAAATGTTTATGTCCCGATAGCGTCATGCCCGCTCGCTTTCGAGCTTCTCGATTCGGTCTTCCAGATAATCGACCTCAGCGCGCCTTTCAAGGAAATCTTTGCTGAGAACCCTTAGCTGCCGTTCGACTTTATGAAATCCCTCCCACATGGTGGCGCGCAGTTCTTCCTGTCCGGCGCGCAACTCTTCCTGCCCGGCGCGTAGCTCGGCTATCTCACGTCGCATCTCGGTTATTTCAGCCAGCGCCCGCTCCCATATCGGGCGCGTGTCGTAGAGGCGTTCGTCGACTTTCGTCTCCAGCGCAGATAGTCGCTTGTCTACTGATGTCTCGAACGCAGACATACGCGCTTCTAGTTGCTGCCCCCGCGAGTCCATAGACTCAACTATCGTTATGATCTGATTCAGCTTGTTCAATACGGAATCATCCAGCGGTTCTGTAGGATCCTGGCTCATATCTGCCTCCTGCCGCTTTTAGCGAACTATATCAACGCCCAAATCATACCATCACATCGATTGCCGAAGGAAGCACTTCCAACGTCTCGCAATGTATGGTCAGCACCTCTCCGTCGACCATGATGTCTATAGGAGAGTCGAGTTGAAAGTCCACACGGCGGGCCGCCTTCCGCTCGGCCAGAGGGTGATTTACATGCGTGCCGTCGTAGAGTCCCGGAAGGTTTCGCAACAAGCCCATTCTTCCGATAGGTCCCCATCGGACTATCTCTATCAGGCCGTCACCGATCTCGGCATCGGGCGCGATCATCATCTTGCCGCCGGTGAATTTGCTGTTGTTGAACGTGAGCAGAAGACACGGCCTTCGGTCCATCTCTTCCGCCCCGTCAATCCGCATGGGGAAAGCCCGCCGGTTGAAACTCGCCAGACAGCTAAGGATTCCGAGCAGGTATCCCGCTTCTCCCAGCCGCTTGAATTTACGATTCGCCACCACCGCCACGTCCGCCACGAATCCTATGCTCAACAGGTTGATATAGTGAATCACTCCCTCCCTGTGAGTCATTCGCAGAACGTCGCACGGGCGCGAGCGGCCTTCGATGATGGCTCTCGTAGAGTATTCGGCCCCGCGATCTGTGAAATCGCGCAGGAAAGAATTGCCCGTGCCGAGAGGGAGAAAGGCCAGTCGAGGGCGCTCGCCTTCGTCGGTACTTTGATTATCCCCTCCCTCACGGTCGGGGTACTGAAGGGCTTCGGGGAAAAGCCCGTTGATTATTTCGTAAGAAGTGCCGTCGCCGCCTACGGCCAGAAAATGGCGTCGGCCCTGCTCGTAAGCCTCGCGCGCAATCTCGGTCGCGTGTCCCGGTCGGTGGGTCTCCCTTACATCTATTTCCACGCCCGCCGCCCTGAGCTTTTCAAGCGCCTCGCCCGCCATCTTTCCGCATCGCCCGTGCCCTGCGGCCGTGTTGACTACCGCCAGAAAACGATTCGTCACAGTTCCACCACAGCCTCCTGTCGCTGAAGGTTTTGCCTCATCTCTTCGGCCAGAATGTTTCGTTTTATCTTGAGCGATGCGGTGCGAGGGAACTCCCTGTCCCATAAGACATATCCGCCGATTCGTTTATAATCGGGCAAGCGGCGATTGCGCTCGGCCAAATCCGCGCGCAACTCTTCGGTGAATCGCTGCCCCGTCTCAAGCCCAATCACGATGATCAACTGCTCGCCGGTCATAGTGCGTTCGGGCCATACGAAATTGGCGGCGAAGACGCACAACTCTTTGACCGGAAGCCCCTCGAAGGCCGATTCGATATCTTCCGGGTAGATGTTCTTTCCGCCTTCGGTGACTATCATGTTCTTTGCGCGCCCGAAGAGTTGCAAATGCCCCATCCCGTCTATGCGGCCGAGGTCGCCCGTCATCAACCATCCGTCTACTATGGTTTCAGCGGTCATCTCAGGGTCGTCCAGATAATAAGACATGACGGTCTTGCTGCGGACGGCCACCTCGCCTACTGCGTCCGCTGCGGGGTTTACTATCTTAACTTCCATGCCCGGCAGCGGCTTTCCTACGGTATCTGCTCGAAAAGGATTGAAGTCGTTGAGCGTGACGGCCGTGCCCGCTTCCGTCAGGCCATAACCGTTGCCCACCTGAATGCCCAGGTCATAGAAGAACTGCAAGGTCGCAGGGTCCATGAAAGCGCCGCCGACGAACAAGGCTCTCAACTCGCCGCCGAATGCGTCGTGGACCTGTTTCAGTAGTCGCCTGCTCAGTTTCAGATTGGGCCGTTTGCGCGTGAGTGTACGATTGAGCGCGACCAGGCGATTGAAGACGAATTTCTTATGCGCGGGCAGATCATTGAAGCGTGCCTTCAAACCTTTCTCAAGGTTCTTGAGCACCATAGGCACGAGAGCCATGTAAGTGATCTTATACCGAGGGAACGCCTCGCGCACGAATTCGGGCCTGAGAGTGCGCAAGTGTACGACCGCAGCGCCGCACGTAAACGGGCCTATGAAGCCCACCATGAAATCTATGGCATGATTTGTGGGCAGTATGCTCAGGTATCGCACCCCCGGCCAGAAAGGGTATAGCGACGTGAGCGCCACGCATTGTTCGAGATAATTTTCATGCGTTAGCACGCACCCTTTGGGCCGCCCGCCCGTGCCCGAAGAGTAGACTATGCAGGCCATATCTTTTCGCTCGCGCTCGACGAACTCAGGTTCGCCTCCGCCTTTGGCCTCTTCCCACCTGAGAGCGCCTTTCAGGTCCGCGCTCGCAGGCGCTTCTGTGACCAGGACGGTTTTGACCTGTAAGCCCTCGAACCCTTCGGCCTCGGTGATGGCCCGCCAGAGATAGTATTCGACCACCAGCACATCGGCCTTCGAATGCATAAGCAATTGAATGTGCTCGCGGGCGGATAATTTGTAATCGAGCGGCACGAGCACTCCGCCCGTGTAGAAGATGGCGTAGGCGCTTATGAGCCACTTAGACTGATTGGTCATGATGATGGCGGCGCGAGTGCCTGAGACCGCGCCTCTCTCTTGGAGGAAGCGCGCGAGCGGGAGGGCGGCTTCTTTGAACTGGCGATAAGTGAGGCGGCAGTTTTCGCGCTCGCGGTCGGCTTCGATCAGGCAGGTCTCGTAGGGCCATCGCTCAAGAGCGTCGCGCAGCGCGGCCCCAAGCGACGAGTATTGTTTCAGGTCGAGCATTTATAGTCTCGCTTGTATGCGGTCGGCCAGGGTGCGAAAGTCGCTCACTCCCTGGATTTCGTAATCGGGCAGTTCTACGTTGAAATGGTTTTCGAGTCGCGTGAGCATCTCAAGCGCCTGAAGGCTGTCTATGCCGAGCTTTTTGAAAAAATCGTCTTCGGGCGCTAGCTCTTCGCGCGGCACTTTGAAATGCGTGGCCGCAAGATCCAGTATTTCATCTACGGTCTGTTCGAGTGTTCGCATACAATTCGCTCCAATTCCATAGTAAGGTATTAAGAAACTCGTAAAGGTACACCGCAGAGGGTTGTCAGCGCAAGGTTGCGCGCTCGGTTATCTGAGGACGATCTCTATGCGTTTCAGAAAATCAGAGCACTCATCGAACCGTTGTGGAGTTGCGATCAGGTGATAGCAGAATATATTCGCGTCAATAAAACATTTGACTCCGTTTGGAATATCTCGCAGCATCCATTCAGCTTTCAACTATGCCGAATTCGGCAGAGTCTATTATCTCTCTGGCAACGTCCGGTTCGATAACGATACGGTTCCGGCGCTGAATCTCTATCAGGCTGACGGGTTCGACGACCAGTCGAACCGTCTCGCCCTCCTTGAAGTCCGTAGAAGGCGTAAGAGGTTTGAAGACGCCTGCTTCGTAAACAGCCTCTATCGTAATGCTCATAGTTTCCTTGCCTCCTGTCGGCATTTTATCATATTCAAACTGCCAGGCTTTCAGAAAGGACGAGGGATGAAAAAGAAGTTGCTCGATAAAGATTTCTTTCTTCGGCTTTCGCCCCTTCACCTCTTCACGGCAGATAAGGCTGGGTGTCCGTGCTCTCGACGAATCTGCGAAGACCGGCTTCCACAGCAGGCAGGGTAAACAGATCGCAGAATATTTCGATCTCCCGGTGCAGTTCTTCATAAGGCATGGGCTTGATAAACCGCTTGGCCGATGCGCCGGTATCACGGTCGAACTTTTTTATCTGTGCGGCGGTCGAGCGCGCCACTCGAAGCGATTCGCCTTCGGCCGCAAGCTGGCTGACAAGCCCGACCGCGTGCGCTCTTGCGGCATTGAGGCTGCGGCCTGTAAGCAGAAGGTCGCGCACAATCGCGTTGCCGAGATCCCGTTTCAGGCGCGGGATGCCGCCGAATCCCGGTATCAATCCGAGCCTGAGTTCCGGGAAACAGAAGCGCGCCATCTTGTCCGCGATAATCAGGTCGCAAGTGAGCGCAAGCTCGAACCCTCCGCCGAATGTGACCCCGTGGACCGCCGCAATAGTGGTCAGGGGCGAAGAGTCTATCGAGTTCATAACGCGGTGTATGCGCTCAAGAAAATCGCGCACCCCGGCCACTCGCTCGCTAGCGGCGGTCTCCTGCGAGCGCGAGTATAACTCGCGCAGATCGGCTCCGGCGCAAAATCCTGCCTTCTCCTCGCTATATATGATAAGGGCGTGAGCCTCACTCGTGAGAGACTCGTGCGCTTCGACAAAACGTTCGAGTTCTTCAAGTGTCGCCGACCCTATTTCGTTGCAGGGCTTGCGATGGAGCGAGAGTTCTATACAACCGTCCGCCAATTTCCAGGAGAGGGTGTCGCCTTTGAAACTCTTCATATTTGTTCTTTCGTTGATCTAAATCGAACCTTATGAGATTGGTACAATCGCCCGATGATAGGAACGAGTTCAGAGTTCAACCTTCAGGTTGCTAGCCCTCGAATCAAGCAAGCTAAAGCTTGAACTCTGAACTTCATTTCTGTCCCGATCTTGTGTGGTTCGATTTAGTTTAACCGACGCTTTAACCGCGCAGAACGGCCTCGTCGTAATCGCATATCAACCGTTCGGGGTCTTTCGCTTCGAAAGCCTCCTGGTCGAGCCATACCTTTATGCGCCCCGCTTCGGCTTCACACACTATGCGATCAGCATAAACGTAATTGCCCGTAAGCTGGCCGTACTCGTTGAATATGTATCCGGGTATCAGGTGCCTTATCTCTTTAAAATCGATTATCACTTGCTGCTCCCTTTTGCGGATGGTCTTCAATGATTCTCAAATCGAGGGGCGGTTCTTTCCTGTAGCCATACCGACGCTATGATCTTTCGATTATGGATATGCTTCGAGACCGGCTTTCATCGCGCCCTCGATAGTGCCGTCCACATATTCGGAGCCTGGGAAAAACCATTCATCAGGATCGTAGCGGTCTCCGCTATATCTGTATATAGCGAACTCCCACTCGTCCATCTTCCCTGTGTACTTCAAACGGCATATAGGATCGGCGTGGCCATACTCGAAGCGATCCAGGTACAGGTAACTTCCTTTATAGCGAGTCACGTAGTCGTGATACGAATCTTTGATGAATTTCCGGTTGAAGGCTGCGACAATTTCATCAACCTGCTCTCTGACCTCTTCGGGTATTTTTTGAGCGCTCATCGTTCAAGCATCCTATGCTTCGAGTTTATTGAAACAGATCATCGACCGACATTCTCAAACCTGGGACTGCCGGTTCGGCTTCGGCCTCTTCGCCCCGGCGATAGATGACGGGTTTTTCGGGATCGGTCGCCCGGTAAACCCTCACCACGTCTTCGCCGAGCAAGTCCACATCCCATACGACGAGCGTGCCCGCATCGAAGTAGTCGCGGCGCTTTTCTGCCATCTTCCGTTCCGCTTCCCGGCCATAGTCGCCTTCGCTTCTCACTTCGGCAGCAAAGACCGGCGCTCCCTCGAAAAATTTCATCCCCGCCCTCGGTCCCAAATAGTAAGCGGCGTCGGGGCTGAAGGATTCGCGATTAGGTAGATTGACGCGGAATGCTTTGTTGTCTCCGACGGCTCGCCCCTTCTGTAGAAGGCCCTGCGCCTTCCGCTTGCGGCGCGCAAATTCGCGCAGGCTGGCGAATATTTCATCGCCCGCATAACCCGGATCATCTCCCGTCGGCGACATGAGTATCAATTCTCCATTGACGATTTCGGCCTTGCGGTCGTCAGGCACCTGATAAAGGTCTTCGATCGTTGCCCCGACTTTCGTGGTCATTATGATAACCTCACAGCGGCATATTAGCACACTCCGCCTGGAAGCCAGAACCTGTCCGACCAGGTATGGTCGAGTCGGGTCTCCAGGTGGCAGGAAAAGGAATCGCCTTTTATCTACGCCGTTGAAAACATATTGCAAACCTCTCAGCCCCACCTCGGATACTGAGTCGGGTTAGGCCCGCGACGCTCTATCACTCTGGGATAGGACCGGCCCGGCTCGGCTTCTTTGAGCTTGCGCATCTTCTTGATCTCGAATAGCCAGCTATCGCCATAGTCGAAAAAATAGTAGAGCTTCAGGTTTTTCAAAGGATATACCTGGTTAAGAGTGATTTCTCTATACTTGCTCTTTCTGTCCTCCCAGTCATCATCATCGCTAAAAAGTACTTTGCGATGCCGAGGAAGACGCCCTGCGTAAAAATCGTACAGGTGGTCTCGATCGAATTTGACGGCATCCTGAATGGCTTCGTGAAGATCGGCGAGAGAAGCATTCTCATCGATCTCGATTACGCGAATGCATTCTTTCTTCAAGTAAGCGCCTGCGACGCATTCAACGGTCAATGTGTAGATCATGATTCTGCTACCTTTTGTTAGGCCGCTCCTATCAGTCAACCGCATCGTCGAACAATCCGGGTTGATACGCTCCATCTTGATCATCGAGGTCGATACGTCGCGGCAGCGCCTTGCCTTCGTCCACGCCGCCCATCTTATTGATCTTTTTGACAATGGTGGGCAAGCAATATTCTGCCATCTGCTCCTTGATTTGATAAGTCACGAGTTTATTCAAAAAAAGAGGGATAACCGGGATGTAGGCACACTACCACTTTATGGTCCTCGACTTCAACCACTCTTTCTACCCTCAAACCCCCTTCT
>JAKEHD010000341.1 GCA_022615215.1 Blastocatellia bacterium | reverse complement strand
TGCAAAACTCCGTTCTTTCCTACCGTAGCGATGAGATTGCGGGTTTTCCCGTCAATCTTCGTTGTGAAGAGCGGGCTTGCCTGCGTGAGATCCCAGTCGTGAGTGTCGTGAGGCACAACCTGATAGTGCCACTTCAACTTGCCCGTCCGCACGTCCAACGCCACCACCGAGTTCGTATAGAGGTTATCTCCCGGACGGGCTTCGCCGTAAAAATCCGGGGCCGGGTTGGCAACCGCTACATAGACGATTCCCTCCTCAGTGTCGAGCGACACAGGCGTCCAGACCGAGCCTCCGCCTTTGAGCCGCGCATCGGCTTTGCCCCATGTTTCAGCGCCCGGCTCACCGTCATCGGGGACTGTGTTGAAGCGCCAGACCTGCTCGCCGTCCTTCAATCGAAATGCGCCGATCCAACCTTTGACTCCAAGCTCGCTCCCGGCCGGGCCGATGATTATAAGGTCTTCGTAAATCAGCGGCGGCATGGTGAATCCGCCTTCGTTCTGCGTCATATCGACTATGGCTCTGTCCCAGACGAGTTTTCCTGTCGCAGCATCCAGAGCTATCAAATAACCGTCATAGGTGCCGCGAACCACCAGCCCGTCCTTGAGCGCGACGCCCCTCTGCACGGGCCATCCGGGTTTGCCTTTCAGTCGCCAGTCATAACGCCAGCGCACCCGGCCATTCGTCGCGTCGAGCGCGATCGTCGAATCGGCAGTCGTCAGGTACATCACTCCGCGATAGACGATAGGGTTTGTGTGGAAGGTCTTCGTATCGCCCGCCTGATAGAGACAGACCGGGCGCAGATAAGCCGCGTTTTGAGGGTTGATCTCTTTGAGATCGACGAATCGTTGTCCCCGGTAATCGTGATTCGTCAGCAGCCAGTCCTCGCTGTTCGCAGCGGCGGCGTTCAATGCCGCCTGATCGGGCCCCCCGCCCGGCATGACCGGAGCCGCCCTGCCGGATTCTTTCGCCATCTTCGTGTCATCGCTGCTTTGCTTCGCTTCAGTAGCCCGACCGTAAGGGAGGGTTTTCTTCTGAGGCGCGATCTTGATCTTGCGTAGAACTGCCGGGTCAGCCGCAAGCTCACGCGTCCCCGACCTGTAGCCGTTCGTCTGTAGCATGAAAGCGACTATATCTATGTTCTGCTGATCGGTGAGCGTCCCGGCCACACCATAAGGCATCTGTGTGCGAGTGATATAGTACAGGTCATCGACTGTCTTATCGCCCGCCCCCCACTTGGTCATAAATTCACTCCCGGCCAATGCGAGAGTCGGTTTGCCTTCGAGGTTTTCGCCGTGACAGTATGCGCAATGTATGGCGTACTCACGCTTTCCCCTCTGAGCCTGAGCCTCGGTAAATACTCCCTCCTGCTTCTGCGCTGATTCAGTTGATTCGACTCTCGCCATCGAAGAGAAGGTCATCGGCTGATCGAGAGCGAGGCCAAAGGCTATAAACGAGAGAACGATAATCAATTGGAGCAGACGGCCTCTGCTGATCGAATGTCTCTTCATTGCAACTCCTCCTCGGGAAATGTCCGACAAGCTGCCAGCTTGTCGAAGGCTGTCGGTCGCACAATTAGCGAAGCGGGCGACAATCTAGCAGATTGTCGGACATCCGGCGCAGTATGAGTCAGGCATGATTCGTCCGTTGTCCTTCGTTCTTTAGCCGAGATACTGAAAGCAATGCAACGGACGGAAGCGTACTCGCAATAAATGTATAATTCTGCCGGACCACGGACCACGGACGGAGATCAAAAAGCATCGCCTACTCCACTTCATAGATTTTGATCGGCTTGCCCTGAAGGTATTTATCGAACCAGTTCAGTATGTGCTGCAATCGCTCGACGCGATGCCAGGGCGCGCCCGACCTCGACAACTCGTGCGATTCGTTCGGGAAGCGCACCATCACGGTCGGAATCTTACGATACTTCAGGGCGCGAAACATGATTTCGCCCCCTTCGTTTGGCGGCGTGCGCCAATCCGCCTCGCCTTCTATGAACATCATCGGCGTCGTGATGTTTTTGATATAAGTTATAGGCGACCGCTTCACGAAGTCTTCGGAGTCTTCCCACGGCGCGCCGCGAAACCAGGTCGGCGTAAAGAGCGTGAAATCGGCCGTGTACCAGAATCCCGCCCAGTCGGCTATCGAACGCTGCGACACGGCTGCGGCAAATCGTGAGGTGTGGCCGACCACCCAGTTCGTCAGCACCCCGCCGCCTGAGCCGCCCGTCACGCCCATCTTGGTCGTGTCGATGTATCCGCGCTTGACGACTTCATCGACTCCGGCCATAAGGTCTTTGTAGTCGTCGCCGGGATAGTTGTACTGAATGATGTTGCCGAACTCCTGCCCGTAGGATGTGCTGCCGCGCGGGTTCGTGTAGAGCACGACGTAGCCTTTCGCAGCCATCCACTGAAATTCATGCGTGAAGGTGAACCCATAGGCCGAATGCGGCCCGCCGTGTATCTCCAGAATGAGAGGGTACTTCTTCGAAGGGTCGAAATCGGGCGGCTTCTGAATCCAGGCCTGAATCTTTTTGCCGTCGAAGCTCTTGTACCATATCTCTTCGGGGTGAGTCAGGTTGAGGCGCGCAAACAAATCAGTGTTGATGTATGTCAATTGCGATAGCTTGCCCGATGCCGCGTCGAGCAGAAAAATATCGCTTATGTTGACCGAAGTCGAAATCACCATAGCTATCTTCGACGCATCGGGCGTGGCGGTGTAGCTTACGATTTCGTGATCGCCTTTGGTCAACGCTTCGACTTTGCCGGTCGCGGCGTCTATGCGTTTGAGATTGGCACGCCCGTGTTCAGAAACCCTGACTATGAGAGAGCGATCATCCTTGCTCCATATAACGCCGCCGGGACTTGCGCCGCGCGGCGGGTGTTGATCGCTTCCTATGCCACCGCCTATGTCGAAATCATACTCTACGGTCAGGTTCCTCGGAGTTGCGCCCGACCCCGCGTCCATCACGAAGAGATCGGGCTGCGTGTAGGACTTTACAGGCTTGTGTGCCTCAGTGCCGCCGAAGGCGATGCGTTTGCCGTCGCGACTGAAAGTGTAATAGCGCATGCCGCCCTCGAAGCCGAGAATCTTCTTTTCATCGCCGCCGCTCGCCGCAATCGAATAAAGGTCCGTGCGCGGCGGTTCGTAATAAGGCTCCGCAGTGCGATTCGAAACGAAAAAGATGCGCGAGCCGTCGGGCGACCAACTCATATTGCCTTCGCTGAAATCGCCTCTTGTGATCTGTCTCGGCTCAGGTATCACGCCGGGCCAGCCGGGAACGCCGACCGTCCATATATGAGATGAAACTTTCGGGTTGAGATAACCGGGTCCGTTAAAGCGATAGACGGCGCGAGTTATCACGCGGACATCGCTTTTGCGCTCCTTCTTTTTCTCATCGCCCTCGAATCCATTGGCCATTGCCTCGCCTTCTTTCTTCTCCTCCGTGCTCATAAAAGCTATGGTCTTTCCATCGGGCGACCACTCGAAGCTCGCGGCTCCGCGCGGCACCGCAGTGAGCGCCTGAGCTTCGCCGCCCTCGAATGAAAGCAGATAAATCTGCGGCGGTTCGGGTCGGCCTTCTTTTTCGGCGGAGCGAATGAATGCGAGAGTCTTGCCGTCGGGCGACCATCGCGGCAATGAATCTCGCGGCCCTGCGGTCAGTCGCCGCGCTTCGCCGCCGGAGGCTGGAACTATCCAGAGCGCCGATGAATAGCGATCCGCTTTTTCATCCACCCAGACGCGCACGAATGCGACCTGTGAGCCGTCGGGCGAAATCTGCGGATCGGCTATCCACACGAATTTGAATAAATCCTTCTCGGTGATCCCGCGCTTTTCCTGGCCGGATAAATGAGCAGGAAAGCTCAGTGCGATGACGAGCAATATCACAAGCTTGAAACCTGTACGACTATGTGTGTGATTCATTGAGACGCTCCTTTGAGAATGATTTTATTTTTGCTTGCCCTCTCGTTTGTCGATCTCTATCACTGCCCAGGTTGCGAGAGAGTTGCTATTTCGATTCGGGTTCCTGCCTGACGATCAGGCCACCCCTGTGTTCTTATCACGAACCGTTATATCGGGTCGATTCGGAACGGCGGAATCTTAGAACTTTTTTTATTCGCAGGCAAGTTGGCTGAGAGATCGTCAATGTATGTTTTCGCCGGTTCGGATCACGTGCGCTGAAACCGGGCTGAACCGAGAAAGCCCCATGTACCTCCGAATGCCCAAGAACAAGAGCGCGGCGATGAGAAGATAAATCACCGAATTCGCGCTGATGCACGCGCTCATGCCGAAACGCTCGCTCGCGGCGGCGATTGCCACAGGCGCGACTCCGCCGCCTATCCAGCCCAAAGAGTTCATGAAGCCAACCGCCGATGCTCGACGTTCGGGCCGGACCACATCGTGAAGCGAGGCCCATATATTCGCATCATAAAGTCCTTTGAAATAGCCAAAGCCCATCAATGCCACGATCACTACGGGGACCGAAATCGTCCAGCCTGCGAGAAAGATGAACGGCACTCCGAGCGCAAGCCCTATCACTTGCGTAATAGTCCGCCCGCCGCGACTGGCTTTCGCCAGCCGGTCCGCGAGCACGCCTCCACTCAGCACGCCGAGTACCGATGCAATTTGCAAATAGGCGGTCGCGCTCACGCCAGCCATCGCCAGGCTCAGGTTGAATTTACGATAGAGGAACGACGGCATCCAGGTCAGGAAAATCATCGCCACGAAATTCGCGCCGATAAAGACTGCGGTCAGTATCCGAACCATAGGGTTGGCGAATAACTCCGCAACCACGCTCATCACGTTCTTCAGTGCTCGCCTCATCGAGTTGCCCGGCAGTTCGCCCGCCTCGCTGAGACGATCCTTTTGCCTGTCTCCGTCCGTCTCGCTCGATTCGGCGCGAGCAGGTTCACGAAGCAACAGGAGCAATAGAACGCCCAGTAGCACTCCGAGCGACCCGAACAGGTAAAAGCTCGACCGCCAGCCGTAATACTGGCCGAGCACCCCTGCGAGACTCCCTCCGGCAATCGTTCCTGCGTAGACGCTCGATTGGTGAATAGCCATTGCGCGCGAACGGGTTTCAGGCTCGTGGTAGGCGCTCAACATCGACATCGACGCGGGAAAATAGAACGCTTCGCCGAAGCCTTCGAGCGCTCGGAACAGGACCAGATGCGAATACTTCGTCGAAAGCGCCGTCGCAATCGTGATAAGCGACCAGAAGATAAGGCCGCCGATGATGAGAGTCTTGCGGCTGATTCGATCACCTATCAGACCGGCGATGGGTCCGAAGCCTGCGTATACCCACATGAAGGACGCGCCGACTATGCCGAGTTGCACATCGCTCAGATTCATCTCCGATTTGAGCAGTTCGAAGACAGAGAATATCGCCTGCCGGTCCGCATAGTTGAAGAAACAGACGAACCACAGCATGGCTACGACCCACCACTTGTATGATCTTTTGACCACCGTATGCTCGTTATCCGTCCGATCAACTCACGGCGAAGGGCCGATTGAATGCGACCGCAGGGGCGTCAGTCGGGCCAGCGCCCGTCGGGCATGTCGCGCAACGCGAGCTTTGCAGGATCGATTACCACGTGCTTGATGCGCGCGCGCTTCCAGGTGTATGTGACATGCACGAGTCCGTCACCGGTCTCGATCACCGCCGGGTACGAGTATTCACCCGGCTCGGCTTCGAGCACGAGAGCCGCCTTCCAGGTCTTGCCATCGGATGAAACGGCGATGTTGAGCGGACTGCGCGCACGCTCTGTGTGGTTGTAAACCAGAAGGGCGCGCCCGTCCTTGAGCGTCACCGCGTCTATGCCTGCGCTTGAATTCGGAAGCGAGGTCGCTTTCATCGCGCTCCAGGTCTTTCCGCCGTCCGTCGACCAGGACTCGGTGATTCGCTTCTGCCTGCTGCGACATAGAATCTGAATCGCGCCGGAGCGATGAACGAGGACCGTCGGCTGAATGGCCCCGAACTGAGCGCGGTCGTTGAGCGGTTCGCTCTTTCGCCACGTGACGCCGAGGTCCGTCGTGCTCTCCATGTGAACGCGCCACCCTGCGTCCTCTGTGCTGGAACCGCATAGAAGAGAGCCGTCATCGAGCGCGACCGGTTTGTTCTTTACAGGGCCGAGAATGCCGTCAGGCAGTCGTCGCGGTTTCGACCAACTCACCCCGCCGTCGGTCGAAGTAGTAAGCATGCCCCACCATTCGCTAGGGCTTGGCCCCACTTTATAGAAGAGCAGCAGCGGCCCGCGTTCGACTTGAAACAGAACGGGATTCCAGCAAGGGTAACGCTTGCCGTCGGGCTGAAGACCGTTTGCGATTTCAAAAGGCTTTGACCACGTGATCTTATCTCGCCGAGCCACCCAGATGCCAACGTCCGGATTCCTCTCGCGGGTTCCTCCGAACCACGCGGCAACAAGGCCCGTTTTGGTTTCGGCAATGGTCGATGCATGGCAGGAAGGAAAAGGCGCTTCGTCGAAAATGAACTCCGTCGTCACGATCGCATCGCGATTCTTCAGAGCCGGGCTGCCGATGGAGATAATCGCCATAACCGCCACAAAGCCGACCACATTCTTAGCAAGCACATACAGTTTCATCCGTCATCCTTATTTGTTGACTGCTTCACGCTGTCGCTGCCGCACTATCGCTTACCTGTTCCATTCGATAACACCTGCGTGAGGGTTGCCCCCATATCGGCCATCTCTTTTTTAAGAGCCTCGAAAAACTCGAAGGCGCTGCGGCCGACCTTGCGATCCGCGCCGCTCACCATGCGGTTCAGGCCTCCAAGCTGGTCTATCAACATGGGCTGCGGGTAAGGGCCGGGTGCTGTCACAAGCCTTGCGCGAATCTCCCTGAGACGTTGAACCGTTCCCGAAGAATCATTTCGATTGCCCGCGCTCCTGATCGCTTCATCGATCTGCCCGACCATCCTGCGCGCTTCATTGATCGCTTCGCCTATCTTCAGGCTCAGGTCGAGTTGCTCTTCAAGGTCAGCCTGAGTCACGCCGTCTCGCTCAAAAGGAAGACTTTTTTCCTCAAGGCGTGGGTCCATCTTCAATGTGAGCGGTTGAGTCCGACTCCACCCGGCGGCCGACAGCTTCAATTGATAGCGACCGGGGACCGCAAACGGGCCGCCGCCGCGCGCTCCATCCCCGCCCCCTGCGTGGCGCAAATCCCACACGAAACGATTCAAGCCCGTATCTCTAGACAATCGCTGAGAAGCGGTCCTTGCAAAGTTCATAGCTCGCATGCCTTGCTCAGGCCGTTCTCTCCGGTCAGCTCCCCGGCTCGAAAAAGCGCGAATCACCTTTCCACCGGAGTCCGCAATCTCAAGCTTCAATTCTCCTTCGGGTTCCGACGCGAGGTAATAATCTATCTTGGCCCCGACGGGCGGAAACTCCGGCTGACCGCCGCCTCCCCGGCTCGCCGCGTATCGCATGCGGTATGCCTCTCGCGGCGCGAAGAGATGCGCGGCGGAAGATTGAACCGCTTCGCTCAATTGATGCAGAGGGGTGAGATTGTCCATTATCCAGAAGGCTCGGCCCATGGTCGAAAGCACGAGGTCTTTGCCGTGTACTCGAATATCGGTCACGGGAGTCACGGGCAGGTTGAGTTGAAACGACTGCCAGTGCGCGCCGTTGTCGAACGAGATGAACATGCCGAACTCTGTACCCGCATACAGAAGCCCCTCGCGGTCGGGGTCTTCTCTGACGACCCGCGTGGGATAGTCTGCGGGGATGCCGTTCTTGCCATCGGTCAGCCGCCGCCAGCTTGCGCCATAATCATCCGTGACGTATACGTAGGGCTGCCAGTCGTTCAACAGGTAACGATAAACGGCGATGTAAGCCGAGCCTTTGCGATGCGGCGAAGGCTCAAGGTTTTGAACACGCCCGCCCGGAGGCAGCCCCTTCGGAGTGACGTTCTTCCAGGTCTTCCCATTGTCGCGCGAAACATGCACAGGCCCGTCATTGGCCCCCGCCCATAACACGCCCCTTTCGAGAACAGATTCTCGCATCGCATAGATGGTGCTGTAGACCTCTTCGCCCGTTATGTCGCGCGTGATGGGTTCGCCCGAAATCACCTGCTTGTCGGTTTCGAAAGCCGTAAGATCCGGGCTTATGACTTCCCAACTGACGCCTTCATCGGTCGAGCGATGCACTACGTGAGAGCAGTGATAAATCACGCGGGAATCGTGCGGCGAGATTTCCATAGGAGAGACGCGCTGAAAGCGGAAGCGTATATCTTTAGGGTTATGGCCGTAGCGATTCTGCGGATAGACCCAGTAGCTTGCGGTCTGACCGGTCTCCATGTTCATGCGATAGAACTCGCCCTTGCAGGCCCCGTAAACGATTTTGGGATTCAGCGGATGGGCCATTATGGGTCCGGTCTCGCACCCCGGTCCCTGCTGCCACAACTGTAGGGGGTCGTCTACGCGGCCGGCTGCGGGCGGAAGGCTCGGAACTATCAGGGTGCTGTTGTCCTGCTGCGCGCCGTAGACGCGATAAGGGAACTGATTATCGACTGAGACCTGATAGATTTCCGCTGTCGGCTGGTTGTACTGCGTAGACCAGCTCTCTCCGCCATTCAGAGTGACATTGGCCCCGCCGTCATTCGATTGAATTATAATGTCGGGATTATCGGGATTGATCCACATTCCGTGATTGTCCCCGTGAGGCGTCGACACGCGGCGGAAAGTTTTGCCCGCGTCCGCAGACTTCCAAAGGCCCAGATTATTGACCCATACGATGTCGGCGTTTTTGGGGTCTGCGTCTATATACGTGTAATAGAACGGCCGCGCAAGCAGCGATGCGTCCTTATTAATAAGCGACCAGCTTGCGCCCGCGTCTTCCGAGCGATAGACGCCGCCTTCGCCCGCAGAGGCTTCGAGTATGGCATATACACGTTTGGGATTCGAACGGGATATATCGATATCGATCTTGCCTATGAGACCCTGCGGAAGTCCTGCGCTCAACTTGGTCCATTTTTCGCCGCCGTCCGTGCTTTTATAGATTCCGCATTCGCCGGCCGGGCCTCCGCTTATTATGGTCCAGGGCTTGCGCTCGGCCCTCCACGCTCCCGCATAAATTTCATCGGGGTTCGAAGGGTTCACAGCCAGCGAGACCGCGCCCGTGCGGTCATTTATATAGAGAACCTTCTGCCATGTCTTTCCGCCGTCTTTCGTGCGAAACACGCCGCGCGTCGGATTTGCGCCGAAGGGCTGACCGAGGGCCGCGACGAATGCAACCTGCGCGTTTCGCGGGTCTACGCGAATCGAGCCTATCTGCCCCGCATCGCGCAACCCCGCGTGCGTCCAGGTTTTTCCTGCGTCGGTCGAGGTGTAGACGCCGCGCCCTAAAATCACATTGCTTCTTATGGCCGCGCTCCCTGTCCCGACATAGATAACATCGGGGTCTGAATCCGCAACATCGATCGCGCCTATCGAGCCTGTTTCGAAGAAGCCGTCAGAGATATTGGCCCAGCCTCCGCCGGCATCGGTCGTCTTCCACACGCCCCCGCCGGTCGCGCCCATATAAAACGTGTGCGGCTGTTTCGGGTGTCCCGCAACGGCAGTAACTCGCCCGCCTCGATGCGGTCCTATCGAACGATAACTGAGTCCTTGAAAGTGGGCCGGGTCGACGGGAACCTTCACGCCTGTTGCAGACAATAAAATGTATTCATTCAGAACGCGCGGCGCGGAAAGAACTGTCGCAAGCGGGATTGAAATCGCCAGGCAAAATGCTATGGCAAGTATTACGGTCAGTCTCGATGAAGCGCGATTGGAAAAGGTCATAGAGGCATCCTCCTGTGCCGGGAGGAAATCCCGGCTCCGTCAGTGATATTGGAATTCGCCTTTGAGGTATCACAAAACTGACAGGCAAAGCAAGGCCAATCCTGAACCGGAACGATCCGTCTTCTGAATGCGGCGCTTCGGCGAATTCGGACATCTCCGTCTCCATCCAATCTCCATTGAGCATCTGAGAGGATGCCCAGGCGGGGCAACTCCCTATCTCCTTCCCTCTGCAACACTCGGTATGAGTGGTTGGTTAGACCTTACGAAGCTGTGACTTTCATCCGATAAGAAATGCCAGGCTAAACCTGGCGCATTAACGGCCTTGACCTGGCCCGCCCGGCCAGTTAAGGGAGGAATCATACGAAACCACCCATCTTGCCGGAACGTCACCGGCGAGTTGTCAGGCTTGCGCCCGTATTGCATGCGGGAGGGCTTATACGCTCTCCCTAAATTCTTGATTGACAAACAGTTTACCCAAGAGTAGAACCATGCTACAGAGAGTAAAAGCTTGGGACCAATAGGGGGCCTCTTTGGTTTATCTGTTTTAAGTTAAGCTTAATCTATCTTTGTGTTGCCCCGAGGTAGCGGCGTTGATAACTGAGGCGATTTCACATTATCGAGTTCTTCGAAAACTCGGCGTTGGCGGGATGGGCGAGGTATTTCTTGCCGAGGATTTAAAGCTTGGACGCAAGGTTGCCATCAAGTTTCTGCTTGAAAAAGGGTTGGAGGATGATCTGGCAAGAAAGCGGTTGATTAGAGAGGCAAAAGCGGCAGCCGCTTTGGACCATCCGAACATTTGCTCCATCTACGAGGTGAACGACGAAGGGGCGAGTCCCTTCATCGTGATGCAGTACATCGAGGGAGATAATCTCGCAACAAAGATAAGGAACCATCCTCTTGAAACCATAGAGATCGTCGAAATTGCCGAGCAGTTGGCCCAAGCGCTGGTCAAGGCGCACTCGCACGGGATTATTCATAG
>JAKEHD010000047.1 GCA_022615215.1 Blastocatellia bacterium | reverse complement strand
TTCGGAAAGGATGAAGGCGGAAGGATGAAGGATGAAAACCGGAGTGAAGCTATCGATTCATCCCTCATCCCTCATCCTTCATCCTTCCAAGAGCGAGGATGATCGATGAATGTCGTGGAACTCAAGAACGTGACCAAACGGTTCAACGAATTCGTTGCGGTCAAGGATCTCTCTTTCGAAGTGAGACGGGGGACAGTTTTCGGATTGCTCGGACCTAACGGGGCAGGCAAGACCACCTCGATTCGCATGATAGTAAACATCTTCGCGCCCGATGAGGGAGATATTCTAGTGCTGGGCCAGCACATCTCGTCCGACCTCCAACCGCGAATCGGCTACCTGCCCGAAGAGCGAGGTCTTTATCGCAAAATGAAAGTGGGCGAACAGCTTCTCTTCTTCGCCAATCTCAAGGGACTCGATACACCGGAGGCTTCGAGGCGAATCGACGAATGGCTCCGTAAGTTCGAGCTATCGGACTGGAAAGACAAGAAGGCCGCGGACCTGTCGAAGGGCATGCAGCAGAAGGTTCAGTTCATAATCGCGATCATTCACGAACCGGAACTCCTGATACTGGACGAGCCTTTTTCGGGGCTTGATCCTGTCAGCGTGAATCTTCTCAAAGGAGTGATCTCAGACCTCCGGCAGCGCGGCAAGACCATAATCTTTTCCACTCATCAGATGGAACAGGTCGAGCAGATGTGCGACGATATATGCCTGATAAATCACTCGACCAAAGTGCTCGGCGGGAGCCTTCGCGAAGTCAAACGCCGGTTCGGCCGCAATACCGTCATACTCGATTATGAAGGGCCGGACTCTTTCCTCAGCAGCGATCTTGTCAAGCGCCACAATCGCTTTCCGAATTACAGCGAGATAACGCTCAATGACGGAAGCGATGCTCAGGAGGTCTTGTTGCGGGCTATTGGGGCGGGCGCTCGCGTGAATCGCTTCGAGATGGTCGAGCCATCGCTCAATGAAATCTTCATAGAAATCGTGACGGGGAAAAATGAAAAAGGTACTGATCATAATCAAGCGTGAATATCTGACGCGCGTTCGCACAAAGGCTTTCGTGATAGGCACGGTAATCAGCCCTCTCCTGATGCTTGCGCTTATTATATTGCCCGCTTTTCTCGCCACGCGCGGAGGCGGCGAGCGCCAGGTGAGGCTCATAGACCAGAGCGGCGACCCTTACCTGGTCGAAGCCATAATGAAGAAGGTTTCGCCATCGAGCGGAGACGACCGGCCGACCATGCGCAGGAACACGCGGTTCGTCCTCTCTCACAGGCCCGTGCGGCCCGATGAAGCGATCGAAGAGGTCAGGGAGCAGTATAAGGACGAAGTCCTGAAGGACTCCGATAATGCTTATGTCGTGCTCCCGCCGGGGGTGCTCGACGGGGCGGAACCCGAATACTATGCCAAGAGCACGAGCGACCTCGCCATAAGGGATTTGGAGCGGATCATAAGCGCGAGCATAATCGAGCGCAGGCTCGCGCGGGCCGGGTTCGATTCCGACAAGGTGGCCGGGTATATGAAGCCCGTCGACTTGAAAAAGAACAAAATCACTGCCGAAGGCGAATCCCAGGAGGGCGGAGAATCGGCCTTCATCGTGGGCATAATAATGCTGTTTTTCATCTATATGACCGTCTTGATGTACGGCATATCGGTGATGCGCGGAGTCATAGAAGAGAAACAATCCCGCATAGTCGAAGTGATAGTCTCTTCGGTCAGGCCCACGCAGATGATGCTCGGCAAGCTCATAGGCATAGGACTCGTCGGATTGACACAATATGCCGTGTGGGTTTCTTCGGCCGTATTGCTCACTGTGTTCGGCGCGTCGTTAATGACCGGAGTGAGCAACTTCGATATGCCCAGGTTGCCCGTCAGCCTGTTGATCTATTTCATCATCTACTTCGTTTTGGGATATTTTCTGTACGCCACTTTGTACGCTCTGGTCGGCTCTATGGTATCGAGCGAAGAAGAGGCGCAACAGGCCCAGATGCCGGTAACTCTGCTGCTGGTCGTGCCGATGCTGCTATTTGGCATGATTATGAGCAACCCGAACAGCCCCGTGGCCACGATACTTTCGTTCATCCCGTTCTTCGCGCCCACGTTGATGATACTCAGAATCGCCATGGTCAACCCTCCGCTGTGGCAGATATTGCTCTCCATGCTGATAATGGTCGGGACGATACTCGGTGTGGTGTGGGTCGCGGCGAGGATTTACCGCGTAGGCATTCTCATGTACGGCAAACGTCCGAGCATAGCCGAACTCGGCCGCTGGCTGCGGTACAGCTAGAGCAGGGGCGTTATGAAGGATGAAGGATGAGGGATGAGGGATGAATCGATCACCTCACTCCGGTTTTCGTCTTTCATCCTTCATACTTCATCCTTCATCCTTTCTGAAAGCCTCTTCTCTCAACCTGCTCATAAAGTACGCTCCCGCGAGCGGCCCTGCGGTCAAAAATGTGAAGGCCCATTGCCATCCTACGAGCTTTGCTATCAGGGGCAATAGCTGAATCGAAATAATCGTTATGGCGAAGCCTATGCCGTTCTGCACGGTCAGGGCCGTGCCCGTGTACTCAGGCGGGCAGTGCCGCGCGGCGAGCGCCGAGAATTGCGGCGAATCCGATATTACGAATATGCCCCATATAAAAATGAAAGGCATAAGCGCCAACGGAGGCAGCCGGAAGGCGAATCCCGATAGCGCGCAAAGGCTGCCGCTGATGATGAGCGAGGCGAGCGCCACTTCTACGGAGCCGACCCATCGCGAAACCCATCCGCCCGCCACGCAGCCAATCGCTCCTATCCCTATGGTCGCAAAAGCGAGCAGCGATAATCGGTTCGCCCAATCCGGCGCGTTCGCTTGAAAACTTGCGCCGAGATAAAACGTCGCAAGCGACCAGAAAGCGTACAACTCCCACATGTGACCGAAGTATCCGAAGGCCGTATAGCGAAACGGTCTGTGTTGAAACACCTTGAAGAGCATCGAGGGGTCAAAGCGAGCGCGCCCTTTGAGATAAGGGCCGTCCGATACGCCTGTGAGCATGAGCGCGCCGCCCAGGACGGCTGAAAATGACGCAAATGTGACGAGCTTGCGCCAGTCGAATTCGGCTCCAACGGCCTGTATGAAATATGGTGTGGCCGTGCCGAGAGTGAGCGCGCCCACCATCACTCCCAATCTCCATCCAAGCCCTTTTCTGAACCACATAGCCACTATCTTCATGCCTACGGGATAGACCCCCGCGAGCGTCAAGCCTGTGAGAAACCTGAACGCAACGCCAGCCGCCAGCCCGCCCGCAAGCCATGCGAATCCCGCGTTGAAGAGTGCGCCCAGAAGGGCTGAGGCAAAGAAGACTCGGCGCGCGTTGAACCTGTCTGCCAGATTCAGAAAGGCGTAAAGGAACGTCCCTGTTATGAAACCGAGTTGTACGGATATTGTGAGCCAGGCGCTCTCGGCATCGTTGAGACTCCAGAGGTTGCGCAAGACGGAGACGGCCGCCGTGCCTGAAAACCATGTCGAAGATGCCAGGAGCACCGCGCAGGACACAATCAGGAGAGCGCGATTGGCTCCCCGGTCGGCAGCTTCGTTTGTCGCAGGTCTTTCAATCAAGGTTATAAGAGGCGGTGAAAATAGTAGCGGGTGAAGTGCAGGCGGGCAAGGTGAGTGAGAGGGGTTTATGGCGATTTGTGTCATGTACGGGCGGACGTCCCATAAAGATTTCTTTCTTCGCCCGCCCCTCAGTCGCTTTATAAGCGCAGTTGATTTATAAGCAATGAGGGGCGGCCACAGAGGGCCGCCCGTACATGCACTTTGCTATCGTTGTTGCTTTTGAGGTGATTGGAACAATTCGAACTGTGGCCCTGCCTCTTCATGCGAGAGCAGCCATCGCTTTCTCTCAAGGCCGCCCGCATATCCGCACAATTGGCCGTCGGTCCCTATGACGCGGTGACAGGGTATGATTATCGAGATGGGATTGCGCCCGTTGGCCGCGCCGACTGCTCTCGTCGCTGTTGGCCTTCCAATGCTGCGCGCGAGATCCAGGTAAGAAGTCGTGCGGCCCGGCGGTATCGCTCGCAATGCCCGCCATACCTGCTGCTGGAATGAGGTTCCGCCCGTATCTACGGGGATGTCTTCGAGCGCGCCGAGGTCGCCGCTCAGGTATCGCTTGATCCGAGTGATCGCGCCATGCGGGTCGTCCGCTTTTTGAAAATCTATCTTTCCGAAACGCCGTTCGAGGCGCTCGCGAACTTCATCCCATCGGTCGAGATAATCGAGGGCGACAAGCCCCGCATCATTGGCCGCGAGGCGTATGGTTCCGAGAGGTGAATCGATATCGGCTATTTGAATTATCATCGAATGACTCCTTTGAGAATTGTTCAGAGTACCGCCTTCAGGCGGAAGCTTTCGCCTTGCAGAGACTGCCGCCTGAAGGCGGTACTCTGAACTTTTCATCTGAGGCTCGCCCACAGGTGCATGGCCGCATAAGCGCGCCAGGGCCGCCACGCTTCGGCTCGCTGCTCAAGCTCCTTAACACTGATCATCTCGCCTCCGGCGGAAGCCGCGCGTCTGAGCGCGAGGTCGCCCGACGGAAACGCATCCGGCTCGCCTGCCGCGCGCATCGCTATATAGTTCGCAGTCCATGAGCCTATGCCAGGAATGCGGGTCAGACGTTCTATGGTTTCATTCAATCCGGCGACTGATTCAAGCGCAAGCGGATCGTCGAGAACGAACTTTGCCAGCGCCGCAATCGCTGCCGCTCTCGGTCTCGTCAATCCTATGGTTGTGAGATCGGCCTCGGCAAGCACATCGGGCGTCGGAAAGAGATGAGTTATTCCCTCTTCGGCATAATCTCCGAGAGGCACACCGAAAGCCTGCACCAGGCGTCCGGCCAGAGTGGTGGCCGCTCGAACTGTGATCTGCTGGCCGAGTACGGCGCGCATTCCGAGTTCGAAGGCGTCAATGGCTCCCGGCACGCGCAGGCCAGGACGGGCGCGCAGGAGCGGAGCGAGGCGCGCGTCTTTCGATAAACACTCGCTTATTTGAAGCGGGTCGGCGTCACAGTCGAACAACTTCCTCGCGCGTTCCACTATACGGTTCAGCCCTCTGGTCTCTGAAGCCGAAACCGTGAGATAAAGGCAATCTCGCGGCTCGGAAGGGCGCAGCTTTAAAATGCCCGAAGTTCCCGCAAGCGTGAACGCTCTGCTATAGGATGACTGCGTTACCAACTCAACGCCCGGAATCGCCCTCGATCCGAGAAAACATAAGATCGATTCCCAATCGAAAGGCGGACGGAAAGGAAGGCGCAAAGATAATGCGCCATTACCCGATTCGAACTCACCCGCTCGATATGAGCGACGTAGTGAGTCCACTCCTCGCTCCGCAGGCGGCGCTGACTTTTTTCTCGCGCCGCTTCGAAGACCGGTGGGCGTCATTCCGAACGATCTTCGCATAACCTCGTTGAATCGGCGTATGCTGCCGAACCCGGAACTGAGCGCGACTTCTGCAATCGGAAGCTTCGTTTCATCGAGGAGCTTTCGCGCGAAGTGTACCCTGCGCGTTTGAGCGACGGCCGATGGAGATGCGCCTATCTCTTCGTGAAAGAGGCGGCGCAGGTGGCGCGACCCTATGCCGAGGCGTTCGGCAAGCTCTTCGAGAGAGCCTTCGTCAAGCGCGCCTTCCGCGATCAGCCTGAGCGCGCGGGCGATGGTGGCCGATTTGCCGAGCCAGGCGGGAGTGCCCGGCGCTGTTTCGGGGCGACACCTTCGGCAGGGGCGAAAGCCCGCTTCTTCGGCCGCCGCAGCGCAGTCGAAGAAGCGCACGTTGCGGCGCTCGGGTGTGGGAGCGGGGCATACAGGTCGGCAGTAAATTCCTGTTGTGACGACTGCCGTGTAGAAACGCCCGTCGAAGCGGCGGTCGCGGCTTCGCATCGCGCGGTAGCATGCATCTGTGTCCATAATCATGGATAAGATGTTACTACAATATGAGGAGCGAGTCTGGCCGAATTCGGACGTGATCCCTGCTCCCCTGGCTATCACCGACGCGGCGAGTGGGGGACGCGGAGGAGGAGAGACGCGGCGACGCGGCGAGTGGGCGACGCGGTGAAATAAAAATATCCTTTCCCCGCGTCTCCGTGTCTCCGTGTCCCCGCGTCCGTGCATCCCCGCGTCCGTGCATCCCCGTGTCTCCGTGTCTCCCTGCCTCCCTGCTCCCCTGCTCCCCGACTTGCTGATCAGACCTTTGTAAGAGACTTTCTCAAAAGCCCTATAAGGATTGCTCATAATCTTTTCATTCCGCGATTGTGAACCGATGGATGAGCTGAGGAATAGACGAGGCGAAGTCCCTCAACAACATCAGCGGTTATTGCGGGCCTTTTCTCGCATCTCTTTCATCTGTTTCATAATCTCAGGAAGGCAAATTTAATCTTGATTTAATCGAGAAGTGTTTTAAAGTATCTGGCAGATCGTCATGCCCCTGCGTAAGGGTTCCACCTCGTCGGCCGAGATGAATTCTCCATTACCCGGAGATCGGCCTGCAAAGCTTGATCGGTGCTATGGAAAAACTGGTAACAAGCTCTAGCGCAGGAATACCAGTTATAAAGGCATCATCGCCTGCCGATGAAGCATCAAGGCTCAAAGCGCTTCGCCAATATCAAATCCTCGATACCGGTCCCGAAGAACGATTCGACGAAATCACTCGCCTGGCGGCAGAAATCTGCTCCACTCCCATCGCTATTCTGGCGCTGGTCGAGGCTGATCGCATATTTTATAAATCGAAGATAGGGCTGACAGAGTTGGATACCGATCGGAATGGGTCTTTCTGTTCCTGGGCCATTCTGGGACCGGACATCTTCGTCGTCCCGAATGCTCTTAAAGACGACCGATTCAGTCAGAGCGCCTCGGTGAAGGGGAGACCTCGAATACGGTTTTTTGCGGGTGCGCCTTTAATCACTCCCGAAGGTCACGCAATCGGAGCGATGGCCGTCTTAGACCTCGAACACCGCGAGTTGACGCCCTCTCAGACCCGCTCCCTGCGCACGCTGGCCGGGACCGTCATGGCGCAACTGGATCTGAGGCGCAAGAACCTGGAACTCGAACAGATCAACACCGAGCGCGTTCATATGGAAGAGATGGTCCGGCTCAGCGACGAGTTACTGAACGAGGTTGAAAAGCGCAATGCGGAACTGGCGAACATCAATGCCACGCTCAAGAGGCAGACCGACGAGCGCCAGCAAGCCTTCGAGACGCTGGCCGCAAGCGAAGAGCGTTACGCATTGGTCGCTCGCAGCCAGAGCGACGGGTTGTGGGACTGGGACTTGAAGACCAACGAAATTCATTTCTGCTCCCGATGGAAAGCGATGCTCGGCTACGCGGAAGACGAGATCGGCACTCGCCCCGATGAATGGTTCAATCGCATTCACCCCGAAGACCTGGAGACGGTTCATTCGGAACTGCTCGACCACCTTCTGGGGTCGACGACCCACTTTCACAACGAACATCGCCTGCACCATAAGAACGGCAAGTATCACTGGATGCTCAGTCGGGGAGTGGCCGTGTGGGACGCAAACAAAGAGGTCTATCGCATGGCCGGCTCGCTGACCAATATCACCTCTCAGAAAGAGGCCGAGCGGCAGTTGCGCCACAATGCCTTTCACGACCCTCTGACGGCGCTGCCCAACCGCGCGCTCTTCATGGACCGCCTCAAGCGTTCGCTCGACCGGGCGACTCACGGCGAAGACTATCTGTTTGCGGTGCTCTTCCTGGATATGGACCGTTTCAAAGTCGTCAACGACAGCCTCGGGCACGACATAGGCGACCAGTTGCTCGTAGCCATCGCCCGAAGGCTCGAAGCCTCGCTCCGTCCGGGCGATATGGTTGCGCGATTGGGGGGCGACGAATTCGCGATCATTCTCGATCACCTCAAGCACATAAACGATGCTACGCATGCGGCCGAGCGAATACAAAAAGAGCTTGCCACGCCTTTCAATCTGAGCGGCCACGAAATGTTCGCTTCCGCAAGCATAGGCATCTCCGTCAGCCTGACGCCTTATGACCTGCCCGAAGATATTCTTCGCAACGCGGACACGGCCATGTACCGGGCCAAAGAGAACGGACGGGGAGGCTTCGAATTATTCGATGAAGACATGCACGCGCGCGCGGTCGCATTGATGCAGTTGGAGACCGACCTGCGCAAGGCCGTTTCGCGGAAAGAATTCCGGGTCTACTACCAGCCCATCATATCGCTTGCAGCCTGGCAGATCACGGGATTCGAAGCCCTGCTCAGATGGGAGCATCCGCAGCAGGGGTTCATCTCTCCCCTCGAATTCATCGCGGTGGCCGAAGAGACGGGTCTCATCATCCCCATAGGTCAATGGGTGTTGAAAGAAGCCTGCCAGCAACTTCGCAGTTGGAATGAGACGTTTTCTCTCGACCCGCCGCTTACGATGAGCGTCAACCTTTCGGGCAAACAGTTTTTGCAACCCGATCTGATAGAAACGGTCGGAAAGATTTTGACCGAGACCGGCATCGATGCGCGCAACTTGAAGATAGAGATCACCGAAAGCGCCATCATCGAAAATATCGAATCGGCCACCGAAATACTCAAGCAACTGAAGGAACTCGGCGTCCGGGTATCTCTGGACGATTTCGGGACGGGCTATTCGTCGCTTTCCTATCTGCACCGCTTCCCCATAGACACACTCAAGATCGACCGCTCTTTCGTCACGCGCATGAACCTGCCTAAGAACTCCGAGATCGTCCGCACGATAGTCACGCTGGCCGCCAATCTCGGCATGGACGTTATAGCCGAAGGCGTCGAAACCGGCGAGCAAATAATCCAACTCACGGGAATGAACTGCGAGTATGGGCAGGGGTATCTCTTCTCGAAACCGATGGACGGCGAGGCGATAAAACGGCTGATAGAAGAGACATATCAAAAAGGCTTGGGCCAGCACGCAAAAGAGGTTTAGCAACCGCTCATTCCATACCGAGAACACTCGCCGCAGCCGCCCGCGCATCACGGGCCAATTCAAACGGGTCACGCTCCCAATACTCGGGGCGGAATATCTCTACGCTCGCAACGCGGTCGTAGCCTATCCGACGGAGCGCCCCGACTATCTCTTTGAGAGGCAGTATGCCCGCTCCCGGCAACAATCGGTGGCGGTCTTCGAGTTCGGAGCGGGGCAGGTCTTCCGCATCGTTTATGTGAAAGATGAACAATCGCTCCGGCCTGAGCGACTCGATTGACTCGATAGTGGAGCCGCCCGCGTAAAAATGAAAGCTGTCTATCACAAGCCCTACACCGGGCCGCCCCACTCGCTCGACTATTTCGCTGGCAAGGCCGAGGTGAGGAACGCTGCAACCCGTCTGGCCCAGGAATTCGAATGCGAGTCCTACGCCGTAGGGCTGGGCTATGCGCGACATCTCGTCGAGGACAGAGGCGGTCTCTTCGATCACGCGGGCGCGGTCTGCCTCCGGAGGCTGCTGTCCAGGCACGACCACCACGTAAGGGCAAGCGATAGCAGACGCGATGCGACACATCTCCCGGCATTCATCTCTGAGCGCCGCGCGCCCGTCCGGGTCTCTGAAATTTATCCGCTCGATCGAGTTGATGCTGTAAGGTTCGATGTTATGCTCATCGAACAGACTTTTGAGATCAGCAGTAGTGTGTGACCTCAGAAAATCTCTGAGCTTTGCAGCCCATATTTCGAGGCAATCGAATCCGGCTTCGCTAGCCGCTCGTATGTCGGTCGCAAGGTCCGCTTTCATAGCGGGTTTTTCATTATTTCAAAAAGGAGAATGAATATGAAGAATAATACATGGTTCGGGCCGTTCAGGCCCATCGTCAAC
>JAKEHD010000340.1 GCA_022615215.1 Blastocatellia bacterium | reverse complement strand
CGTCAGGCGGGATCCTCTGCGCGCGAGGCGAGCGGGATGTCGAACCTTAGCGCAGTCCCAAGTCCCTGCCGCGAGTCGATCTCAAGTCGGCCGCCAAGCGCAAGCGTCCTTTCGCGCATGCTCGCAAGCCCGTGACCGCTGCTCTTTTCGGCCAGGTCGAACCCTTTTCCATCGTCGTTCAGCGTCAATATCAGCCGGTTATCTTCGACGCGGAATTCTATCTCGACCCGCGCGCAGTCGGAGTGGCGCGCGATGTTGTTGACGCCCTCCTTGAAGATCAGGAAGAACTCGCGCCTTACATTGGCTCCAACCTTGATGTCGGAGTCGAGGTCTGCGGCAGAAAATCGAAAATCTATCTGGCGGGCGGTCAGCAGATCGCTCGCGAAGTGGCGCATCTTCTGGGTCAGGTCGCCGAGGTGATCCTTCTGCGGATTGATCGCCCATACGATTTCGCTCATCGAATCGACGAGTTCGCGCGACAGCCCTGCGATATTCGACAGTTGCTCTTTGACAGGCGAGCCATCGCCCTCGACTCTCCGCTGCGCTACTTCGCTGAGCAACGATATGCGAGTCAGATTCGAGCCTATATCGTCGTGGAGGTCTGCGGCTATGCGACGGCGCACCTGTTCAAGCTCTCGCAGGCGCTCCTCCTTCGCCTGGCGCAGGGCCGCGTCGGCCTGCTCGCGCTCGCGGCGTCTCGAAACGCGCTGTCGCCTTATCGCAAACGTCGCTGAAGCGATGACTACTCCCGCAATAGCCAGAAACCACCACCTCTGCCAGACGGGGCGAAGTATGCGAAATGTCACGCTTGCGGGATTGGCGCTCTCGGTGCCGTCGGCAGTGACAGCGCGAACTACGAACCTGTAAGAGCCGGGAGTCAGGTTCGCGAAATCTACGTTGCGGCGCTCGGAAAGCTCGCTCCACTCGATGCCCGCGCCTTCCAGAATATATTGATAGCGAAGCGTATCGCCCGCGGCGAGGCTGAGTCCGAAGAAGTCTATATTCAACTGGCTCTGACCGGGGTCGAGGTCGGGCACCGTCAAGGAAGTTTCGCCGAGAGCCGATACGGAATACTGCTTACCGGCTATGCGGATGCTGTTTATGAAAACGGGAGGCGGCTCGACAGGCGGGTCCGGCTCAGGGATGAGGCGCGAAACTCCTCTCTGTGTGCCCGCCCATATCGCGCCATGCCGGTCGCGGCCGAGCATCAGTACGTAATTGCTCGTCAACCCGTCGATGGTTGTGTAATGCTTTATCTGTTTGGTCAAGGGATTCATACGGTCAAGCCCTCGTCCCGTTCCGAAATATATGTTGCCCAGATCGTCTTCGGTAATCCCCCAAACGTCGTTGCTCGACAAGCCATCCTTCACCGTGTAGAAGGTGATCTCAGGTTGCTCCTCATTCGGATTATCTATGCGCAGGACTCCGGCTTCCGCAGTGCCTATCCATACTCTTCCGCTGCGGTCGCAGTAAACATCGTGCGTTCTCCTGCCGGGCGAAGGCGGGACGACTTGAAAGCTCATGAAGCGGCCGTTTTGATAACGTGCCGCGTAGCCTCCGTGAAATGCCATCCAGATGTTGCCTCGGCTGTCTTCTGAAAATCCGGAGGGGGTGCCTTCGGGCACTCCGTCTTGGGAAGAGTAGTGATGAAACTTCTCGGTCTTTCGTTCCCACCTGGTAACGTGGCTTCTAGCGGAGCCTGGCAGGAAAGCGCCTATCCAGATGTCGCCGCGCGAGTCCTCGAAGAGGCGGAAGACGTGATCCCCGCCAAGCCCATCCTTTGAAGTGTAGATGGCTTTGGGACGGGTGCGCGCAAGCATCTCGACGCTTCCTATTTTCGGATAGCGCAATAGCCCCGACGCAGTGGGTATCCACCATTCGCCTGTGCGATCCTGAATGATGCGCTGCTGTGCTTCGTTGCCGACATCCGATATTTCCGCAGGGTAAAGCGGTCGTATGGGTACGAATCTTTCTCCGTCGAACCGGCTGATCAAAAGCCCTGTGGGCGACAGGCCCGTCACAAGGAGTTCGCCGGACGGGGTTTCGGATATACCCATGACGAAATCTGTTCCCAGCCCATCATCCTTTCTCCAGGTGGTCAAACCGTTGCGGGCCATCTTCATCACCCCGCCCGTGTTCGTCGCAATCCACGAATTACCATCCCGGTCTTCGATCATCGCCCATATAAATGTGCCGCTCAGTCCCTGGCCCGTTGAGTAGTGTTTCACGCCGTAGCCCTTACGGTCGGGGAAGAGTTCGAAAAGCCCCTGTCCTCCACAAGCCCACACGTGTCCATTACGAGACTGATACAACCAGTTACTGCCGATAGGAATGTCGCCATGACTTTTGATCACTGTGTCTACGATATTCGTGCCGGGAACTATTTCGCGTTTCAATCTGCACAGCCCCGAAAGAGTGCCTACCCATATCGAGCCGTCCGCGTGTTCGAGCAACCCGCGAATCGAGTTGGAAGGCAGCCCGTCCTGCCTTGTGTAACGCTCCGTCCTGCCGTCAGGAAGTCGTCTGTAAAGACCCACGCCAGTCGACATCCATATCGAGCCGTTTCTATCTTCGATGAAGTTGTAAATAAACGCATTGATCCTCGCGTCGCGCAAGCGCCAGTCGCCGCCCTCGCGCTCAAGGTTTAAAACTCCTCTCGAAGAGCCGCACCAGACCGTGCCGCGACTATCCTCGAAGAGGGAGGCTACGATCATCTCTTTTCCGTCGTCAGTGCTGAGGAGAGTGAACATCGCGCCTTCGTCCTGCGAAGGATCGAAGCGACACAGGCCCTTGTAGGTGCCGACCCAGTAAATGCCCTCGCGCGTTTCGAGAAAATCGCGGACATTGGGGCTGGGCAATCCATCGTTCGGCGTGTAGTTGGTAAAGCGATAGCCGTCGAATCGGGAAAGCCCCTCTTCGGTGCAGAACCAAAGAAAGCCGCGCGAATCGGTTCGTATGCGTGTGACGCGATCGCGGGCCAACCCGTCAGCGGTCGTGTAGGTTTTTACGGGAAGAAGCTGCGCCAGGGCCGCTGCGCTCATAGCGAGAGCAAATGCCGGCAATATAAAGAGCGCAAACGCGATGGTTCGCCTGCTTGATCCAGATGCCCGCAATCGCATTAGTATCACCTTCGAAGACGGAATGCGTAACACTTCGATTTCGTCAAGCGATGCTATTTTTTAATCGCAGACAAGTCAAGCGCATCTCATCTGAAATCACAGCCCGCCGCGAGTCGCTCTCAAGCCCGACGCCCGGCGCAAAGGTTCTTTCACACATATTCGTCGATCCGTGACCGGCTTGCTTTTCTGTCACATCGAACCCTTTACCGTTGCCGCTCAAGGCGACAGACGATTAGCCTTACAAGACAGCCTTTTTGCTTCGAAGAGAGTGCTGTATATTGATCGAGAGAGGTTGAAATAATGAAGACTGTCAATGACCTGAAAGCCAAAGAAAATTTACGGGAACTCCTGGACGAAGTTGCGGCCTCCCACGAGCCGATACAGATTACGAGTGAATCTTCGACGGGAGTCCTCATTTCCGAAGACGACTGGCGCTCCATTCAAGAGACTCTTTATCTGCTCTCTATTCCAGGCATGCGCGAGTCTATACGCGAGGGAATGAATACTCCGATAGAAGAATGTTCGACGGAGTTGACCTGGTGAACTGGCAGTTGGTCTTCACAAAACAGGCGCAGAAGGACGCCCAGAAGCTGGCTGCTGCCGGGTTGCGGCCCAAAGCTGAAAATTGTTAAAGATTCTGAGTGAAAACCCATTTCAAACTCCCCCTCCTTATGAAAAGCTGGTGGGTGATCTTTCAGGAACTTACTCGCGCAGAATCAATATTCAACATCGTCTCGTTTATCGGATCTATGAAGACGAAAAGATAGTGAAAATAATTCGTATGTGGACTCATTACGAATGATCGGAAAGTGAAAGGGCAACTCCTTCCTCTACTGTCGTCCTCCTCTTTCTGCATATACAAATGATTGAATGCAAGAGGCGATAAAAAGTACATTCATAATCTGTCTGTGCTCACATCAAATCAACTGACATGGAGAACTGGCATGTGCAAAGGTTTGTTCATCGTTGTCTTACTCTGCTTGCTGCCGTTACAGGCGGCGGCTCAAGAGACCCCGAATGCCGAATTATTCGGGGGCTATTCATTTATCCATAAGGAGGGTGATGAAACTCTACATGGCTGGCACTTTTCCGTGAATGGAAACCTTAACAAATGGTTCGGCCTCGTGGCAGACTTCAGCGGCCACTACGATTCGTCCGAATCGCGTTTCCGAACAAGTTTGACGAACCTTCCCTTTTTTTCCTCCGATTTCAAATCAGAGGAAAGAATTCACACGGCTATGGTAGGCCCGCGCTTTTCATACCGTGACAAGGAAAAGATAACCCCTTTCGCTCACACATTATTCGGGGTGGCGCGAAAACATGATGAATCTCTATCGATTCTGAACGACACGGATCGTTTTTTCTTTTCCGACAACAGCACCAAGTTTGCCTTTGCGTTAGGAGGCGGATTGGACGTGAAACTCAGCAACACTATCGCCCTGCGAGTGATTCAGGCAGATTACCTCGTATCACGATTGGGCTTTAATAATAACAGGCACAACCTGCGGGCGTCGGCCGGGATCGTATTTCGCTTCGGCAACAAGTAGCCGCGCGCGATCGCTCATAAACACAATTCCCGCCGCCCTGAGCCGGGGGCGATGAAACCGAAAAGGCAAAAGTGATCTTCGCTTTTGCCTTTTTACCTTCACCCTTCGTCTTTCGTTCTGCAATTCAATGACCAAGCGCGGGCGCGGAAAGTAAGCGTCCGGTCATTAGCGCCGGGTGTCGTACCATTCTTGTGCGGTCTGATTTAGCGGGCTGGCCGCTTCGAAATCGGTGTTGTATATTGATCGGGATAGCCTGGCATAATGAAGACTGTTACTGTTTTACTTTTGCCTTTATGATACCAACTCCTGATTTCGAATCCAGGATTGACTCGCTCGACCTCAGCCTGTTCGAGATGATTCAATCCCAAACCGCCGTAGCTGATAAAGAGTCTCTGCTCGCCGTTCAGAGGGCGACCAGAAAGAGCTTCGGGCAGTATGTCTACCTGGAGATCGGCTCGCACATAGGCGGGAGCATACAGCCTCACCTGCTCGACCCCTGTTGTCATCTAATCTATTCGATTGATAATCGCCCCTACAGTCAGCCCGATGAGCGCGGAATAGAGCAGATATACCCGGAGAACTCCACTGACAAAATGCTTGAGCATCTCAGAGCGGTCGCTCCTGACAACCTACATAAAATCGTTTGCTTCGAGAGCCTCGCCGAGGATATAGACCCTCAGCTGATCGTGCGTCGCCCGCATATATGCTTCATCGACGGCGAGCACACTGACAGGGCGGCGGTGTCGGATTTCGAGTTTTGCCTCTCTGTGACGGACCCGAACGGCGTGATCGTCTTCCATGACTCGGACCTCGTAAGTCGAGGCATCCGGTCGATAATCGATAAGTTACGCAGGAGAGAAATCGATTTCAGAGGGATGAAGCTCGGCGGAAGCGTTTACGTAATCGGATTGGGCGCGAGCGCAGTGATAGAGGATGACGAAATCAGGCGGCTCACCCGTCATGCCGGACTCTATTTCTTGAAGAGCCGGTTGAGACTCGGCTACAAGCGATACCGTAATCGCAGACGAGTATCCGAGAGGAATGCTTTGAGGTAAAATCACTCGGGTTGTAGAAGCGGTGCGCAGCGCGGCGAATTTTCTCATAAGCGCCGACCTCTGAAATAAAAGGAGCAACAGGAAACCGACATGGATAAAACGCGCAGAGAGTTTCTCAAGAAAGCTTTGTCATTCTCGCTGGCAACCGCCGGCGGCTCTATTTTAACGGCTCGTGCCGCGACCGGCGCACAGACGAAACGGAGCCTGTCGGAGCTTGCGAATTATGACGGTCTGGGACTGGCCGAGTTGCTCAAGAAGAAAGAGATTTCGCCGCTCGAACTCGTAGAAGACGTGATAAAGCGAATCGAACTCGTCAACCCCAAGATCAATGCCGTCTTGACCGGGAACTTCGATGTCGGGAAGGCTCGCGCGCGGGCCGGGACCGTCACAGGTGAAGGCTTGCTCGCAGGCGTCCCTGTAATGTTGAAAAATCTGACTCGTTACAAGGATGCGCGCATAGATTCCGGCTCGCGGCTCTATGCCAGATTCATCGCGCAGAACGGTCCCTTGACACAAGGGAACTCCCTGCTTGTCGATGCGATGGAAAAAGCCGGAATGATAATCGCGGGAATCACCAACTCGCCTGAGATAGGATTGCTCGATACGACTGAGCCTGTGTTGCACGGCGCGACGCGCAATCCGTGGAATACCGATTATACGGCGGGCGGGTCGAGCGGAGGGACGGCTGCCGCAGTTGCCGCAGGAATAGTTCCGCTTGCGCACGGCAATGATGGCGGCGGCTCGATTCGCATTCCCGCCTGTCAGTGCGGCCTGTTCGGACTCAAGCCCACGCGCGGGCGCGAACTCGGCTCCGGCGGCGGGCGCAGAGGCGGCTCGAACGAATCGCTCCATATCTCTTCGGATCTCTGTTTGAGCCGCTCGGTGCGCGACACTGCGGCCTTTCTCAGCGTGGTCGAAACGAGAGACCATCCGAGGCTCGCGCCCGTTGGATTCGTCGAGGGACCGTCCAGGAAGCGATTGAAGATAGCCCTCGCGCTCGAAGCCTTCAACGGCAAAAAGCCGCACCCCGAAGTCGAGAAGGCGATTCGCGCAAGCGCAAGGTTGTGCGATAAACTTGGTCACAAAGTCGAAGAGGCGAAGCTCGAAATCAACGGCAGCGAATTCATCGATGCTTTCCTCGGTTTCTGGGCGACGGGCGCACTCGGACTCGAAGCGCAGATCGAGCCATTGCTCGGTAAGGGAACCAGGCGCGAAGACGTGCTTGAATCCTGGACTATCGGATTGATAGACCTGGCAAAGCGCCGGGGCAGGGAGGCATGCCTGCTGCGCGCGCTCAAAGTATTTACTGAGACGGCGGCAGTCGTGGAGAAGACTTTCCAGAAGTATGATGTGATCCTCTCGCCTGTCATGCGCGTGCCGCCCTATAAAATCGGCTGGCACGCTCCGACTGTCGAGTTCGACACGCTGCTTGCGAGGCTCGTCGATGAAGTCGGCTACACGCCCCTGCACAATGTCGCGGGAACGCCCGCAATGTCTGTGCCGCTCTACTGGACGAGCGAAGGATTGCCTATAGGCAGTCAGTTCGCGGCCTGGCGCGGAGGCGAGCGCGCGCTGCTGGAACTTGCTTACGAACTGGAGGCCGCTCAACCGTGGGCCGGGAAACGGCCGCCCATTCGGGCATAATGTCTGAACACTGACGTGAATGTCTGAACACTTACATGAATGTTCGCACACTGAAAGGAGAAGAAGATAATGTTGAATCGCATCTGCTCAATCCTGTCCTGTTTCGCGCTGGCTGCATGCACAGGCTTTGCTCAAAGCTCTCAGACGCAGCAACAGATTCCTGACATAACGGGCGAGTGGACCGGCACGTGGTCTTCCTACAACCCTGCGCAGGGGGCGGGCACGGAGAAGGAGTTGTGTAAAAGCCTCGCGTGCAAGGTCGCCTACAAGGACGGCGTATGGGAAGCGACTTTCGAAGGCGATTGCGGACGGCCCTACAAGTACACGATCAAGATGGAAGGCCGACAGGTCGGCAAGGTCGCGCTCTTCAAGGGGACGACCGATCTCGGAGTGAGAGACGGCGGCGTTTACGACTGGATAGGCCGCGCCACCGAAAAAGAGTTCGTCGGATTCTACACGAGCGCATACTACACAGGCGTGTTCAATCTCTCGCGGTCGAAATGAGGAGACGCGCAGCAAGGTGAAAGGGTGATCAATATTCACCCCTTCACCCCCTCATTCCCTCGCCCCTTACCCCACTCACTTCTTCACCTTACAGAACTGGCATCAGGATTGCTTGTTTACATGATGGCGGTGTGGTTCGCGGTCTATTTCGGTCTCGCGCCAGCACTACAGCCGATATTCGCCGCGTCCGGCTGAGATAGGCGAACCCTCCTCGATGTGTTGGAGTGACTCAGGAGGTGTGACATTCATGAACATCACGGCCGGGGCAGCCTGACATAGCGGGGCTGATAGAAAGCGAACCGAAAAGCGAGGAATCAATGTTGGTACAAAATAAAGATTCACGGCGATGCTGTTCAACTATCAACAACAAGAACAAGAGGGGGTAAAACTTATGAGATTCTCAAAACTCATGCTGTTGGCAATTGTTCTTATGACATCAGCCTGTGCCTCGGCAGCAACGAAGATAAAGGCAACCGGCATACCGGTCGAGCCTTCGATCTATGAAAACAGACTGGCGAATACGCAGTGGATACTCAAGTCTTTCGGCCAAGAGGGCACAGAAACGCCGGTCGTCGAAGGGAGCACGATCACGCTCAATTTCGGAACCGATGGCCGGGCCAGCGGGTCGGGGGGCTGCAATGGATATAGCGGCAACTACACAGCGCAGGACGACAAGCTGACGTTCAGCCGGATTCTCAGCACAAAGCGAGCCTGCGGAGATAATGACGCAACGCGGCAGGAAGCGCATTACTTCGAGGCGTTGCAGTCGACCGACGGATTCAATCTCGCGGACGATAAGCTGACGATCTTCTACAATGATGATAAGAACAGTCTCAACTTCAACAAAGCGCCATCGTCCGCGCCATCACAACTGAGCTATGAAAACCTCGATAACCCGGTCTCTCTGCTGGCGTCCTATTTCAACGCGGTAAATCTAGGGGAATACCTGCGCGCCTGGCATTATTGGGAGAAGCCGCCCGGCGACTTCGAAGACTTCGCACGCGCTTTTGCCAACACAGTGAAAGTGCAATTGATCGTGCAGCCGCCCGTGTCGCTCAACGGCGCGGCAGGCAGTTTATATGTACAGGTTCCGGCTGTCTTCATTGCGCAGCACCGAGACGGCAGCGAGCGCGTTTATGCCGGCTGCTACGTGGCGCGAAGATCGAATCTGCGCCCGCCTGACATTCCGAAAAAGGGTGTCTGGCACATCCACAAGGCGAAGGTCAAACCCGCGTCAGGGGGCACCGAAATTCCAGAATTGCTGGCCCAGGCCTGCCGAAATTGAACCGCCGCCGCGACGACGCAATAACAAAAGCTGAGGAAGGTTGAAAAGAGATGTCACGACGGTCTGAAAACAAAAGCGAGAGCCTTGAGAAGTACAGCCCTCGAACCGGCATGGTCAAAGCCGAACCTGAGATCGGAACCGGCGATCTGGGTGCGGAAGTCCGAGAGGGCGCTGTTGCGCGTCCCGACGGCCGCAGGTGGTTGCGCTCCTCGCGGAAGCGGCAGGTCCGGCTCGTCGTTCTGTTGGCGACAGCCTCGATCATTGCCTTCCTCGTCTGGCTCAGTCTGCGTCCGAAAGAGGTGACTGTGATCCAGCCCAGGCTGATGACTATCACCGAAACCATCGCAAGCAGCGGTCGGGTAGGGGGCGCGACCGAAACGCTTGTAGGCGCGCAAGCCGCGGGCATAGTCGAACAACTTCACGTGAAAGAGGGCGACCGCGTGGCGGAGGGGCAAACGCTCGCCCTCTTGAAAAACGATGTGGCGGAGGCGCAGGTGCACAGGCCGAGCAGGCGATCAGGACTGCACGGGCGCAGTTGTCACAGACCGCGCGCGGCCCTTTAAGCTCGGAGGTCGAAGATGCCGCCGAACAGGTGCGGCAGGCTCAGGCACAAGTGGCGCAACAGCAGGCCGCCATCCGTCAGGCCCGGCAATCGGTCGCTCAGGCGCGCGCCCAAATGAATCAACTCGAAGCCGAACGCGACCTCGCAGCCCGACAGGCGGCGCGCAGTCGTGAACTCTTCGAGGGCGGCGTCATTCCGCGCGCGGAGTACGATCAGGCGCAGACAAATCTGCGTGTCGCTGAGGAACGAGTCGCGGCCCAAAGGCAGGCCATCGAACTCGCACAATCCAACGTGCGGCAGACGGAAGCGAGCTTGAATGCGGCGCAGGCAAACCTCCGCGCGCAGCGGGCCAGGCTGAAGACTGTCGAGAGCGGCGCGCGGGCCGAAGATGTGCAGGTCGCAAGAGAGCATCTACGTGAAGCCGAGCAGTCGCTTCGCGTCGCGCGCGAGCAGGCCGCAAACGCCGTCGTGATCGCGCCCTTCGCAGGGGTTGTGACCGAGATCAATGCGGAGCCGGGGCAGTCGGTCGGCGCGCAAGGGGTGCTCGAACTCGTCAGCGGAGAGCCGGAAATCCGGCTCGATGTCGATGAAAGCAATCTGGCCGATCTGGCGCTTGAGCAAACAGCCATCATCTCTTCGAGCACCTTCTCGGACAGCGCCTTTCAAGGGCGTGTGACCGAGATCGGCGCTGCCGTGGATGTTGCGCGCGGCACGGTCGAGATCACTGTCACGCCGACCGACGCGCCCGACTGGTTGCGCCCCGGTCAGACCGTCAACGTCAATATTGTGACCGCGAAGAATGCGGAGCGATTGCTTATTCCGCCGACGGCGCTGACGCGCGCCGGAGACCGCACGGTTGTCTTCGTCGTCGAAGACGGAGTCGCTCTGGAGAAGCCCGTCGTCACACGTCCGCCGACCGAGCAAGGCGTGCCCGTGCTCGCAGGTCTCAGCAAAGGTGACCAGATCATTGCGGAGGTCGGAGGCGTAGAGGCCGGTGATGAAGTGCGGGTTAAAAGGAGATTATGAATACTCTGAGCAATGCATTGATTCCGCGCCGACTGCGCTTTGAAAGCCAACTGGCGTTTCGCCACCTGTTATCGGGCGGCGGGCAGACATTGCTTACGGTCAGCGCGGTGGCAGCGGGAGTCATCATAGTCATATTCATCACGTCGCTGATCTTCGGCTTGCAGGAACGATTGACAGAATTGCTGACCGACGCCATCCCGCATATCACCATCACTGTGGAAGAGCCTGCGCCTGCGCCTCTCAAAGAGGTGCCCGGCGCGTCGGAAGGGGCGAGTTCGAGCCTTATCGAACAGCAAGCGCCGCAGCTCAAATTCATCGACAACTGGCAGCAAGTCGTCGAGACAGTCTACACCCTGCCCAACGTGCGCGCGGTCGCGCCCGTCGTCAGCGGGCAGGCGTTTGTCTCAAAGGGCGCAAACCCGGTCGGCGTGGCGCTGGTCGGGGCCAACCCCGCCCTGCAAGACATCATCACGCCTGTAACGAAGAATTTGATTGCGGGAAAGTATATCGATCTTGCCAGCGACGAGATCGTAATCGATGCCGAACTCGCCAAAGACCTGAATGTCGCAACAGGCGAGCGCATACGCCTGACCTCAAGCACGGGGGCGACCGATTCGTTCACAATCGCAGGGATATACAGTCGCGGGCAGGGGCGCGGCAACGCTTACGTCACGCTGCGCACAGGGCAGAGCCTCTTCGGCTACGGCACGTCGGTCAACGCCATCTACGTCAAGCTTATAGATATATACAACGCAGACAGCGTGGCCGACCGCATCATGGCGCTTCTGCCTTACGAGGCCCGGTCATGGACGCGGGAGTTTCCGCAATTCCTCGCTTCGTTGCAGGTGCAGACGGCGTCGGCTTACCTGATCTCGACCTTCAGCCTCGTCGCATCGGGTTTTGCCATTGCCGCCGTGTTGATCGTCTCCGTGCTACAGAAGTCGAAGCAGATAGGCATACTCAAAAGCATGGGAGTGCGCCGCCGGCAGATACTCAGAGTCTTCATATTCGAGGGCCTGGGCGTCGCGCTCGTGGGGAGCGGACTCGGAGCGATCATAGGGATGACGATCGTGTTTCTACTGAGCCTCTTCAAACAGCCGGTCACTCAAGTCGGGCAGACTCCCGATCCGCTCTTCCCCGTTCGCATCCTGCCTTTCTATATAGCCCTTGCGATACTGGCGGCGATCATCTCGACAGTGATTGCAGCCGTGCTGCCTGCCCGGCGCGCAGCGAAGATGAACCCTGTCGACGTGATGCGCTAGGAGATAGAGATGAGCGAAGTCGGCATTTTGACAGAGTCGGAAAGAGTTACCGCCTCCGGCGCGCCGCCGGTGGTCGTTGAGACGCGCGGGTTGAAAAAGACTTACTCAGGCAAAGTCGACGTGCCCGTGCTGCACGGCATAGATATTCAGATTCGCGCTGAAGAGTTCGTCGCGGTAATAGGCCAATCCGGCAGCGGCAAGACGACCCTGCTCAACCTACTCGGCGCGCTCGACGTGCCGACGGGCGGGACTGTGCTCATCAATGGCATAGACATATCGACGCTCGACGAAGACGAACTCGCGCGTCTCAGAAGCGATCAGGTCGGCTTCATCTTCCAGTTTCATTACCTGCTCGACGAGTTCACCTGTCTTGAGAACTCGCTTATGCCGATCACGATTCGGCACGGCGATGTGACGGAAGAAGAACGCGAGCGAATAATGAGTCTGCTCGCGCGCGTAGGTCTCGGCGACCGTATGGATAATCGCCCCGACGAGATGAGCGGCGGCGAGAATCAGCGATGCGCCATCGTGCGGGCGCTCGCGTGCAGCCCTAAGATCATCCTCGCCGATGAGCCGACCGGAAATCTCGACAGCCGCTCCGGCGAAGAGGTGTTCGAGTTGATGCGCGAGATGAACCGCGAGAGCGGAGTCGCCTTCGTGATGATCACGCACGACGACCGGCTGGCGCAGGCGGCAGACCGCATACTGCTAATCGAGGACGGATTGATACACGAAATCAGCAAAGAGGAGCATCGCGAGCGGATGGCGGGCATTGCTAGAGAGCGAGCTGTTTTGAGATCAGGCGTTATATGAAGATTGGCAACCGGGCATGAAGAGAGGAAAGTTATTATGGCTATAAGCCGCAGAGAGTTTTTCAGCAGCGTAGGATGGACGGCGCTGGCAGCGGCCTGCCTGTCAGGATGCAATAAAGAGATTGTCCCGGATTCCGACGCGCCGTTGCCACCACAAACCGATTCCGAGGAATGGAGCCGCGTGCGCGACATTGTGACGCATCCCAGGTTACGTATGGGAATAGGCGCAAACGTGACTTTCTACCATGTGCCGGATGACCTCAAGCCGCTTTACGGCTCAAGCCCGAAAAGCTATCACATCTTCCTGCGCTTCAGGCCGGGCAAGATGAACCATTAGAGCCTATGAAGAGTGAGGTAAACGACTTGTGCTAGTTGATCTGGAAGCAACCAGACCAGAGAGTAAACGGGAGTTCAGAGTACCGCCTTTAGGCGGAAGGGGCCTAAGCGACCAAGCTAT
>JAKEHD010000339.1 GCA_022615215.1 Blastocatellia bacterium | reverse complement strand
GTCTTGATTGCCGGATGATTTTGCTAAAACCACCCTCACAATAGATAGACGCCATTTCAGTGAAAAATAATGCAAGAAAATTTCGCGCGATATGAAAATAATCGCATGGAACCGGGATCCGCTATGCGAAGCAAACTTTATGACGGTCTGGAAAGAAAGCTTTGAGTGAAACAGGGCTTGCTTTCAACCACTTGAACCGGCAGCGATTATGCTCCCTAAACCGGCCGAAGGATTCAGGCAATCTTCACTCCGAGGTGATTGCCGAGACTGCGGAAATGCTCAAGCCATTCGGTGGCAGCTAGGTCTCCGCTTTCTGCGATCTCATGCACTCCGCCCTGCAACCTTTTGCCTATTGAAAAGTAGAGCTTCTGTGACTTCCACAGATCGAGTTTTAGAGACAGAGGATTCAATGTCCGTAGTATCGCCTCTATTCTCATGAGCAAGGTCGCGTCTTCCGGCCTCGCGTAAAACTTTTCCATGAGGGCCTCTATCCTCCGGCTCACCAGAAAACCGAGCGTGGTCTTGTCGACCTCGAACGACCACCGGTTGACCTCTTCGACGAGATTTCGAAGTTGTTTCAGGTCGAGCTCTTCACCTGCGAGCGCCTTTTGAAGGTCCGCGTCGATTGTGAATTCCGCAGTCGTTCGGAGCGCCTTCGGTACGGGGGTGTTCAACTCTCTCATCACCTGCATGACGGGGTAGTGATGGTCGTATATCTGGCGGAAAGAGGCCCTTATCTCTTCGAGAGTCGATTCCAGTATCCAACGAAACACTTTTCGCTGTTCGTCTTTGAACAGGTGCCAGAGCGAGTATTTATGCGTCTCGAAATGCTCGTCCATCAGGTGGATTATTTCGGGCACGTCGCTGCGCCTGAAAGCCTCTATTATCTCCAGGCGCATCTCGTCGAAGGATTCATCGCCTATGTACTCCCTCACCCCTCCGACGAGATTGTGATCTCCCAGATGCAATACGGCGAAGCTCACGCTCTGTTCGGATTCCGTTATGCCCGAACGCATGTGGATTTTGCCGAGCGCCATCTTTTGCCTGCCCGCCTCTTTAAGCTCATAGGATTCTCTGCTGACTCTGTAGGCGTAGATGGTCGTCTCTTCCGGGTAGTCCTCGAACAGCGATGAGATGGCGTAATGCGCTCCGACTCTCAAGAGGTCTACGATGGCGGGCCTCACATACTTTGCATAAACCTTTGCGCCGTCGGCGAGTTCCGCTATATTGCTCGGCGCGCTTCGAATCATCTCAAGAAAAGTCTCTTCGAGTCGCGCGTCGCTCGTGCGTTCGGCCAGTTGAATGGCGCGCGCGGCGTATTGAAGCACCTGCGTGGTCTCGATGCCTGAAATCTCGTCGAAGAACCATCCGCAACTCGTGTACATCAGCATTGCATGCCGCTGCATCTCAAGCAGCTTGAATACCTTGACCCGCTCCTCTTTCGTAAGCTCCCGCGTCCTGTGTGTCGAAAAGAAGCTTTCGATCTTCTCGCGGCTCCGGTCGAGTATGACATCTATGTAAGCGTCCCTCGCAAGCCAGGGGTCTCGGAGGTAGGGGGAGGCTTCTATTTCGTAGATCGAGCAGAGCGTATCCCTGAGCCAGTCGAGGGATTCGCGGAGCGGCTCTCTCCATTTCTGCGTCCACCCTTTGCGCCCTGAGTTGCACCCGCAATCGCTTCGCCATCGCTCGATGCCGTGTATGCAACTCCAGGACGAGTCCTCTACGATTTCGACCTCGTGCGCGGGAGGGAATCGTTCGAGGTATTCGCCGTAGACTGTGACACGGGCCAACTGGTTCGATTCTATGTGATGAAGGCAATAGGAGAGCGCCATCTCGCCGAAGCGGTGATGGTGCCCGTAGGTTTCGCCGTCGGCCGCTATATGGATCAGTTGGGGCTGGTCTCTCTCTTCATCGAACGCGCCGAGCAGGCGGTCGGCGAATTTTTCTCCTTTATCCAGCAGCCCGCCGAAGGCCATGTCCTGCGAGATGGGGCCGTCATAAAAGAACAGGCTTATCTCGCGTCCCGATGGAAGGCGGCACAGGTAAGGGCGTCGCGGGTCGATCTGCGCCCCGCTGACGTCTCCCCATTTGCGGCCCTGTATTTTTCTGACTCTCCCCGCCTGGTGCTGCGCAAGTATCGTGAAGAGTATGCCGTGTTCGGCAAGCAGGTCGAGCGTCTCAAGGTCTACGGCCGTTTCTGCGAGCCACATCCCTTCCGGCATGCGGCCGAAGCGATGTTGAAAATCTTTTATGCCCCATACGACCTGAGTGCGTTTATCTCTCGCGCAGGCCAGAGGCATTATCATGTGATTGTAAACCTGCGCGATGGCTGACCCGTGACCTGAGAAATTCTTACGGCTTTCCTTATCGGCTTCGATGACGGACAGGTAGACTTCGGGCGCGTGCCTCTCCATCCACGAAAGCAGCGTCGGGCCGAAGTTGAAGTTTATCTTCGAATAGTTGTTGATTATATCGACTATCTTATCGTTGGCGTCGAGTATGCGCGAAGCTCCGTTCGGCGCATAGCATTCGGCCGTGATGCGCTCGTTCCAGTCGTGATAAGGGTAGGCCGAATCCTGAAGCTCGACCTCTTCGAGCCAGGGGTTCTCTCTGGGCGGCTGATAGAAATGGCCGTGAATGCATATATGGCTGTTCATTATGGCGCTTTCCTCTACTCAGCTATCAGTCTTCAGCTATCAGCTATTAGCTATCAGCTATCAGCTAAAAGTTCCGAACCACAGATTACACAGATTTCTCAGATATTTTCTGTGCTATCTGTGTTATCTGTGGTTGAATACTTGCCCTGATGGCTGACGGCTGATGGCTGATGGCTGAGGGCTTCCTCGGGGTCGCCTTCCCATTTGAAGAACATGACGGCGAGGGGCGGAAGCGTGAGAGAGATGGAGTTGTATTTGCCGTGAATAGTTATCGGGGCGGACTCTACTCCGCCGAGATTGCCGTATCCGCTTCCGCCGTATTCGCGGGCGTCGCTGTTCATCAACTCTTTCCAGAAGCCCGCCCTTTCGACCCCGAACCGGTAGTT
>JAKEHD010000338.1 GCA_022615215.1 Blastocatellia bacterium | reverse complement strand
GCTCTCGTTTTGATTTCAGGCGCATTGATCGTTTACAGGAAAAAGATCGGCCGCGAAGCGTGGCACGCCCTGGCGTTGATGTTTATACCACTGATCCTCGTGCTCGACCTGAGACAGTTATCCGTGGAGTATCTTATATCGGATCGCTACCTTTACCTTTCGGTCGCCGGGTGGAGTTATTTGATCGCGCTCGGCCTTGCGAAACTGGCTGCGCCATCAGAGCGCGAATCCGGTTCCGCAACGAGTGGAAACCTCTCTCCGAATCGCAGAGTGAGCCTCGGCGTCACGCTTCTGGCGATAATAATGATCGGGTCCATCGCTTCGACGGCCAATGAGAATTCGAACTGGACGGACTCGTACTCGCTCTGGTCGAACGTGGCGCGAGTCAGACCCGGCTTCTGGGTGGCCTATTACAACACGGGCATCGTATTGCTCGATTCACGAAAGTTTGCCCAAGCTCGCGCGGCGCTCGACCGTGCAGCCGCGCTTGCGCCGCGCGAGCCGAGAGTCTTCGACGCCCTCGGGCGCGCGCACGACGCTCTGGGCGACCGAGGCGATGCTGTGTCGAATTTCAAGCGCGCCATAGAGATCGATCCCGCGATGTTCGAGTCGCTCAATAATCTCGGAGCAGTCTACTTCAAAGCCGGAGAATATCCGCCGGCCGAGCGATACTTCGGCGAAGCATTGCGCGTAAAGCCGCAGGCCGTGGCCGCACGGTTCAACCTGGGGGTTTGCTACGCGCGCCAGGGCCGTTATGAGGAGGCGGTGCGGGAGTTCGAACAGGTTGTCAGGGCCGCTCCCGAAGATGCAGAAGCTTACTACGAGCTTGGATTGGCTTACGAAAAAGCGGGGCGGCCGAGCGATGCCCTGAGCGCCCTTCAGCGCGGCCTCTCCTTCGCCAAATCCGAGGTACTGGCCGACAAAATAGCTGAAACCCTGAAACGGATTCAAAATGAGCGCAACTGAAAACCTCGACACGACCGGCATAGACGTTCCCGCCGAGCAGGGCAGCAGTGCCCGCTCCCGCCGCCTGAGACTGCTCTTTCTCGTATTGCTGCCGGTTGTCATCGCCGCCATTTACGCGCACGTGAGGCTCGGACCTTACGGAAAAGGGCTCGCCGGACTGCTTGCTATACTCGACCGCTCGCGCGCCCGGTTCCTCGCCCCGCTCGATTACTACAGGCCGCTATACTTCATAGACCATTCGCTGCCCGACGACGCAAAGGTGATGTTGTTCAACGCGCAGTATTATTACGATGTCGGCCGTCCTGGAATAGAAAACCCGTCCGGCTCGCTCAACACAGCGTGGAGGCGCGCGCTCACTCGCACAGACTCGCTCTCGTCCTTGCACGAGCATCTGAAATCCAGAGGGGTGACGCATATTCTGGTCAGCAAATGGAACTTCAACGGGGTTGAGAATGAGGAGCAAGCCCGTCAGGCGATTCGCAATGCGCTGATCTTCAAATCATACGGGGCGCGATACCTGGAAGCCGTCGGGTGCGACCTGTGCGGAATGAAGTACAGTCTCTACCGGTTGAAGTGAGCGTGACCGTCCGAAAGTCGCGCTCCCGTTTGCAAAATGTTTTCACCTGTCGGCAAAAATTTGGGCTTGCCAAATGCACCGGCATGAGCTACTATCTTGCCATCCTGAAAGGTGGAAACAACCCGCGCCTATTCTAGCTGAAGTACAATTCGGTTTATCAGCGCCGGGCAGTATTCGAGAAGAGTGCGCATGGCTTTGGCATCCGAATCGAAATTAAAAGCGGCCGTAAGCCCTCAAGGCGCTCGGCCACCGTTATGGGAATCAAATTTTCTCTGGAGGGTGTAAGGTGAATAGAAAGTTAATACGAACTACTCTCGCCGAGGTCAGGGAGAGAGAAGACCGCGATACTTCCGGCCGTCGCGGCGCTCCCGACCCCAATCGCAAGCGTGTGCCGCCTGAGCAGACCCACGCCGAAAGCTTCTACTATAAGAAGCAGATGGACAACAAAACGCAGATGATACTGGTTCTACAGGATGGAGAGATTCTGCGAGGGAACATCGAGTGGTACGACCGGAACTGCATAAAGCTGCATCGCGAAGAAGGGCCGAACCTTTTGGTGCTCAAGCACAATATCAAATATCTCTACAAAGATGAAAGCATGGAAAGAGTCGAAAGTGCATCCGAGGAACCGCCCGAAGAGACAGCCGAATGATGATAATGGCAAACCGAGGGCCCCGCTTTTCCCCTGCTTTTAAGACTGAACAAGAGTGACGCGAGCGCCAAACAGTTCTGATAAGCCGCGCGTCGGAATCACTATTGGGGATCCGTCCGGAATCGGACCTGAAATATCGTTGAAGTCCGCTGCGAGTGCTGAGGTGCGCGCCGCCTGCCTGCCCGTTTTGATCGGCGATGCCGAAGAACTTCGAAGGCAAGCCCTGCGTCTCGGCTTGCCCTGCGACTACCCGTCGGTTGCGGAAAACGATTTTGACCCGGCCGCCGCTGCCGACGGTTTGATCTGCGACACGGCGAGACTGGTCGGCCCTGTAGAGTGGGGTGAGGTATCTGCCGCTGCGGGAAGGGCGGCGATCTCTTTTATAGAAACGGGGACGAGGCTCTGCCTCGACCGCCGCCTTGACGCGATCGCTACTGCTCCGATAAACAAAGAGTCTTTAAAGCTTGCAGGATCCCCTTTCCCCGGACACACGGAGATATTAGCGTCGCTCTGTTCGTCCGACGATTATCTTATGTGCTTTTTCGCGGGCGATCTGAAGGTTATACTTTTGACGATACACATGAGCCTGGCCGACGCAATAAAGACGATCACGAAGGAGCGCGTAAGGGCGGCGCTCGTCCTCGCAGACCGCGAGTTGAAGAGGTTCGGACTCAAGCGCCCGCGCATAGCTGTGGCCGGTCTCAATCCGCATGCGGGCGAAGGCGGGCTTTTCGGATTCGAAGAGATACGCTTCATCAGCCCGGCCATCGAGGAGTGTAAAGCGAAGCATCAGATTGATGTTGCGGGACCGTTTCCCGCTGACACAGTGTTTGTGCGAGCGGCGCGCGGAGAGTTCGATACGGTTGTGGCCTGCTATCACGATCAGGGATTGATCGCCGTCAAGTGCCTCGCATTCGGACACGCGGCGGGCGTGACGCTGGGCCTTCCGATAATCCGAACATCTGTAGACCATGGGACGGCGTTCGACATAGCCGGGCGCGGCGTGGCCGATTCTCAAAGCATGATAGAAGCGATCAAACTGGCCGCCCGCCTCGCCGCAGCAGAAAACAGTCTATCACAGGAGGTATGATGAGAGCCGTTCTTATTCTTTTAATAACTATCAGCGTAGTGATGGCTTCATCGGCGAGGTCTCCGTCTACATCGAGTGAGACTGCCGACGATCCGCTTCGCCTGCCTGAAGAGAAGCATCTGCGCAACATACGCCAGTTGACCTTCGGAGGTGAAAACGCCGAGGCATATTTTTCCGCCGATGGGAAGAAGTTGATTTTTCAATCGACGCGCACGGGGCACGACTGTGACCAGATTTACGAGATGAATGCGGACGGGTCGGGAGTGCGAATGGTCTCAACGGGCCGAGGGCGCACGACCTGCGCTTATATATTGCCCGCCGCCCGCCGCATCATTTATTCATCGACGCATCTCGCCTCGCCCGATTGCCCGCCCAGGCCCGATTATTCGCGCGGCTACGTGTGGGCGCTTTATCCCGGCTTCGATATATTCAGCGCAGCCCCCGACGGGTCCGACCTTAAACGCATCACCACCACGCCCGGCTACGACGCCGAAGCCACCGTCGCTCCGAATGGAAAGAAGATTGTCTTCACCTCCGTGCGCGACGGAGACCTCGACATATACACGATGGACCCGGACGGCCGGAATGTGAAGCGGCTGACTACGGAAGTCGGCTACGACGGCGGCCCGTTCTTCTCTTACGACAGCCAGTGGATAGTCTATCGCGCCCATCACCCGAAGACCGAGCGCGAAATAGCCGACTATCGCGCCTTGCTCAAAGAGAATTTGATCCGCCCCACTGCGCTTGAGATATGGGTGATGAAGGCCGACGGCTCGTCCAAGCGTCAGGTGACAGATAACGGCAAAGCCAACTTCGCTCCATTCTTCTTCCCCGATGGCAAGCGAATAATCTTCGCCTCGAATATGAATGATCCGAGAGGGCGAAACTTCGACCTCTATGCCATCAACGTAGCCGGGACGGGCCTCGAACAGATCACCCATAACAGCACATTCGACGGCTTTCCTATGTTCAGCCCCGATGGAAAGAAGCTAGTGTTTGCGTCGAACCGTAACGCGAAAGCGGAGGGAGAGACCAACGTCTTCATAGCCGACTGGGTGCCCTAGTCGCTTCGCTCCAAGTAAAAAGGAAAAAGTAAAAAGGCAAAAGTACGAGGCTTCACCTTTCACTTTTGCCTTTTGCCTTCCGCGTGGCGGGTCTTTGCCTTGTTCGATTATTTCGACAGGCTGCGATGGATTAACTCAATCCACTGGTCTGTCTTTATGAACCCGTTGCCCCAACTCTTCCAGGCATCGGGCAGTCCCTCGGCTTTGATCTGATTCAGAGTCTTTCCCTCGGACATTCGCTTGCGGACTACGCCGGTCGTCTCCACAAGCATCCGGTGGTAGAGCTTCAGGTCGTCAATCGTAGAGACAGGTCCGTGCCCCGGAATGATCTTGACTCCGGCGGGGAGCTTCTTGATTACATCTTCGATGTTTTTGGTCAATCCTTCGACATCGCCGCCGCTGTCAAGGTCCACGAACGGAAACATCCCTGAAAAGAAATCATCGCCCATGTGGACAACATTAGAACCGGTGAAAAAGATTATGCTGTCGCCGTCCGTGTGGCCGTGAGGGTAATGCATGGCGCGTATCTCTTCGCCGTTGAAATGCACCGCGAGCGAGTGGTCAAAGGTGATTACAGGCAGCGCCTCTTTCGGCGAAGGCGGAAACACCCGTCCGAATACTTTCTGCTCGGTCGCAAGCCGCTTGCGCACGTTGTCGTGAGCGATGATGGGGGCTTCGGGACCGAACTCCTCATTGCCGCCAGTATGGTCATTATGCCAGTGTGTGTTCAACACGAATTTCAATTTGCCCTCGCCCAGCTTCTTGAGCGAGGCGCGGATTTTGTCAGCCAGAGGGGCGAATTGATCGTCCACGATCAGAATCCCATCGGGGCCGACCGATACCCCTATGTTGCCGCCCGCGCCTTCGAGCATGTAGACGTTTCCGGCGACATGTGTCGACTTCATCTGGACCTGAGAGAAGTCCTGTTGAGCGTAAGCGCGGCCGACCACAGCGGCGCACACAAACACAAGGCAAGCTATTGCTGCACGATTCATCATGAATCCTCCTTTTTTGCAAACCGTTTTTTTACATCAAGCAACAACATCCCAGAGTTTAAACCAAGCCGTAGCTTTAAAGCCAATCCGTATGATCTGAACCCTATTGCTCACGCCTCGCCCTCACGCGCTGGTATTGGCTTTCGCCGAGTTGTTATAATGGCCCACTAAGTAGAAGAGCTTTATAGCCGATATGCTTTGCGAAGCGCGCGTTTCTTATAACGAGAAAACAGAGACGCCGCTCGGCTAACCTGGAGGAATGATATTGATGGAAAAGCAATCTTATGAAACGCGCGAGAAGAAACGGTCACAGTTTTCCGACCCTGCCAAACCGAAAAACAAGACCACGCTCGTGCTCATAGTAATACTCGTGGCACTTGTCGCAGTGGCCGCTTATATGGTGATGAGCGGCTCAGGCGACAGCACTTCTGCCACGGCCGTCACTGCCACTAATAACGATTCGGGCGCGCATGCTGCGGGCGAGATAAGGATACCGCTCGCGGACCTCGACGGCGGTCAGGCCAGGTTCTTCGATTACACGCTCTCGAATAATACGCCCGTCCGCTTTTTTGCCATTAAAAGCAAGGACGGTGTTTATCGCGCCGCGCTCGATGCCTGCGATGTCTGCTACCACGCCAAGAAGGGTTATTACCAGGATGGCGATGATATGATATGCAAAAACTGCGGCCTCAAGTTTCCTACCAACCAAATTAACGATGTTGCGGGCGGCTGTAACCCGGTAGGTCTTACGCGCACTATCGAAAATGGCAATCTCGTCATCAAAGCGAGCGAGCTTGAGAGCCGCGCAGGGTATTACTTCTAAGCGGATGAATGATGAAGGGCGAGTTGTGAATTCAGCCATCATCGGATTGCGGATTTATCACGCATCACGCATCACCTCTGTAGATGATAGCTGAAGACTGATAGCCGAGTTCATCATTCATCCTTACATAGTTTATTATGAGAATCAGCACGATCGCTTTTGCCAATCTCAAGCGCCGCAAGGGCAAGGCAATATTTTTGACCGTAGGCATAGCCATAGGCATAGGGACCGTGGTGGCGCTCTGGGGTCTGAGCAACTCGATCAAAGAAGAGATAGGCACGCAACTCGATCAATTCGGGGCCAACATAGTCGTCGTGCCGCAATCGAACAATCTCGCGCTCGATTACGGGGGCGTTTCGGTCTCAAGCGTATCCTTCGACGTGCAGCAATTGAAGAACGAAGACGCCGTGCGCGTGCTCGATATACCTTATCGCAACCGTCTCAGTATAATCGCGCCCAAGATACTCAGCGCCGTTACGGTCGAAGGCCGCAAAGTCCTGCTTGCGGGCGTCGACTTCAAAAGCGAGATAAATCTTAAACGCTGGTGGCGCATCGCCGGCGGCAAACCCGGCACGGACGAAGACATGCTCGTGGGCTACGAAGTCGCACGCGCCCTTTCGCTCATAGAACCTATGGCCGAAGGAGAGATCGAACCTCACGCGCACGCGGACTCTCATCACACGGGCGCTGACCACACTCCTTTCAGAATCGTGCGCGACCGTATTCAAGTCGCCGGGCGCGAGCACCCGGTCGCAGGCATAATCGCTCAAACGGGCGGCCCGGAGGACCGAATGATATTCGGCTCGCTCGCGCACGTTCAGAAGCTATTGGGCAAGCCCGATCAACTCAGCCTCATCGAAGTGAGCGCGCTCTGCAAGGACTGCCCGGTAGAAGACATAGTATCTCAGATAAGCGAGCGGCTCCCGCACGCGAAGGTGTCCGCCATACAGCAATCGGTTCGCGCCCGCGCAGACACCGTGGAGCGGTTGACCCGCTTTTCTGCGGTGGTCTCGGCCGTCGTGCTCGCAATCGGGGCGCTCATGATATTCACGACCATGATGGGATCGATAGTCGAGCGCACGAAAGAGATAGGCGTGCTGAGGGCGATAGGGTTTCGCCGGTCTCACATAATCAAGGAGTTGATTATAGAGGTGGCGGCCATAAGCACTGTAGGCGGCCTTTTAGGTTGGGGGGCAGGGATGCTTGCGGGCTGGCTTGCGCTGCCTTATTTCACGGAGACCAATGTTGCATTCCATATACAGCCCGCGCTTGCGCTTGTGGCAATCGCAGGCGGGCTTGTGATAGGCACACTCAGCAGTTTCTATCCGATAGTGCGCGCCTCAAGGCTAGACCCTTCGGAAGCGGTTCGCTACGTGTGAGGAAATCCCTTGGAGCGCCCGCTGTGCCCCCTTTTTGCGTTCATGCTTTGTATCAGGTAACATCTGATCGTCACACAAGAGAGGTATTATAATCAGACTTTCAGGCTGTAGACAGGTATTGACAAATATGGTATTACAGTAAGGTTATCTCATGAAGAAAGCCCATAAAAAAAAGTCTCCTCACTCTATGCGCCGCACTTCCCGCATCTACCTCAACGACTTGAACACGGGTAAAACCCTCCTTCTCATCGCCTTCATTCATCTTTATGTCAGGGTTCTTTCTTACTTCATTGAAATCTTCTGGTCTGAGAAAAACCTTTCTGAGACGCTGGCTGATAAATCCATCACTGACCGTGCCAGAAGCAGGTTCGACATCACCGCTCGACTCGCTCAATGTGCCGCCAAACAAGCCAAAGAAACCGTCAGAAGCCAGCATAAAAATCCTCATCCCAGGATGCCTAAAGTCCATAACAAGACCGTCTCTCTCGATAGCCGATTCTTTAGGAT
>JAKEHD010000337.1 GCA_022615215.1 Blastocatellia bacterium | reverse complement strand
ACTTGGAAGGCGCGCGCGCCTCGGTGCGTGGGGCATTCCGGGCCGGTAAATGAAATCATATTCAGTCCCGACGGAAAACTCATTCCCTACGTATCGGCGCAAGCGTGGCGGTACTGGTGGCGCAACACGCTCGAAGCCCGATTCGGCTGGCGAATGTCAGAGATCAAACGCGAAGCCAAGATCGCTTTCACAAGCGCCAATCCGTTCACCTATCCTGATGATGATGTGTTCGGCTATATGCGCGCTATGAAGAACACCGAAGGGGGGACGCTCACGCGGTTGTCACCACTCAAGAACTCGCCTCTTATTTCCGTTTTACCGCAACAACCTACTGACGACTTCGGAGTGATGGCGCGGCACGAAGGCGACCCGGTGCCGCATGGTCATCAGTTTTACTCGACCGTGTTGAAAGGCATCTTTTCGCTCGACCTTTCAAGCGTGGGCATCTTCCGCGAGACAGCCCGCACCGGCTACAAGAACCTTGATGAGAAGTACACGGCAAAGCCTGAGATCAAGGACGCCATATCTACGGCTGGCGCGACGAAAGAAGACGGCGGGAATTGGACACTGCCGAAAGCGGAGCGTATCAAGCGAGCGAGTGAAACTATCGGGGCGCTGCCTTATTTGAACGGCGGGGCGAAACTGGCACTGCACCTGACGGATGTGACCCCCAAGTTCATCATCCTTGCGGTGATTCGCGGCGGCAACCATCTGTTCATGAATATCACGTCGAGCGACCCTGCAAAGCTCGTCAACGCAACGGCACTGAAAGAGGTCATAACAGACTACAAAGACGTTATCCTATCGGACGTATTCATCGGGCGGCAAGAAGGGTTTCAGGACGATCTCAAGCAGGAGCTTGAAGACCTGAAAACGGACCTCGACGGTGTGAAGACAGTACATCTGCTCTCGCCCAAACAGGCTGTCGAACAGTTCACAGTGAAGTTGGCCGACTATATAAATTGAGGGAACCATGAAAGTCGCCCGCATCTACATTCGAGGATGGACTGCTTCCTTCCGCTATCCCGCATTCATCAGCGGATTCCAGCCTACGCTACCCGTGCCGCCGCTCTCAACTATTTACGGGTTGCTGTCGGCGGCTAAGGGGGAGATGGTGACGCCGTCCGATGCGAGGGTGGGTTTCGTATTCCAAAGTCACGGCAAGACAGTAGATTTGGAAGCCATCTATGAGTTGCACGGCACGCCGTTGCATGCAAACACAAATGTCGTCAAACGGGAACTGCTTTACGAGCCGGAGTTGTTTCTATACGTGGATAATCTAGATTTTGTAGATCATTTCCGGCAGCCGCATTATCCCTTGTTGTTAGGTCGCTCAACCGAACTGGCAGTGGTTGTAAAGAGCGAGCCGTTTGAATTGGAAGAACGAAGCAATGTTCGCATCGGCGGTTCCATATTTCCGTTCAGCGCCGAAAGCGGAGTGACCGGAGTTTTGCAATCACTACCAACCCATTTCACGGATGAGATACCGCGCCGTGCTATTGGGACGCGCCCATTCTGTCTTGTCGAAACCGACTTCAGCGGCAAGATGAAAAACAAACGGCCGTTGCTTTACGGGCGGACAATACATTACGACGCAGAAAACGATTGGGGGGTGTATATGCATGGCTGAAGTTCTGGCGAAAAGCAGCCCGCCTATGACATTGAGGCAGCACACGAACGATTGCCTGAGCGTCTTTCGTTCGGTACGCCGACTGTTCCCCTACCTGCCGCAAATTTGCGGCGTGCCTAAATTCTTCGAGCACCTGTTTTATGCAGTCTATATGCACGACCTGGGCAAGGCCGCGAGCGGTTTTCAAGCGATGCTTATGGGCGGTAAGGCATGGGGCTATCGCCACGAAATACTGTCTGCGGGTTACATCAATTCGCTGACCTCGCTTGACGAAGAGGCAAAGCGTGCAGTGGCAATGGCGGTCATCACTCATCACAAAGGTATCGCGGAACTGAGCAAGAAATTCAATACGACTTTACAGACGGGCAAAGATAATTTCCAACGGTGTGTAGAAGAACTGAGCGAGAACTTTCAATTTACTCAGGAGTTCTTGCGCGACATCCCCCGCTATGGGGAAGACTGTTTAGGTTATGTCTTGCCAGAGCCACGACCACCCGAATCTCTCACAGATATTATTGACGCTTACAAGTTCGTTGTTCTCTGGTATAAGGCATGTACCGATGACGATGAACCTACTATTCTTCATTCAACCTACGGAATGATGCTGCGCGGATTGATGATCGCTTGCGACCACCTTGCATCGAGCGGGCGCGAGGAAGTACGCGCAGGTCTCAGTCAGGAATTTATCGAGCAAGTCATTCTCCTGTCGCGGAATTCTGAAGCGGCCAGACAGAAACCGGCCCTCGATCTGTTTGCCATTCTCGATGAAAAGAAAGAACCGGCCAGAGCGACGCTGGCGCGCACAGGCTTATATCCTTATCAGCGGCGTATGATGTCATTTAAGGGAAACGCTTTTCTCTCTGCTCCAACTGGTTCGGGCAAAACCGAAGCGAGTTTGCTTTGGGCAGGCAATAACCAGGACAGCGGGCGCAGAATATTCTACGTACTACCTTATACCGCCAGCATCAACGCCATGTCGAAGCGGCTTGCAAACTATTTCGGTGAGGATAATATTGGCGTGCTTCATGGCAAAGCGAGCTATTTCGTATACAGGATGATGTGCGAGCGCAACTACTCGCCGGAAGATGCGGCTGCTTTTGCACGCGACACGCAAGGGCTGACCAAAAAGCTTTATCGCCCATTGAAGATATTGACTCCTTTCCAGATTCTCAAAGCGTTCTTCGGTGTGAAGGGATGGGAGTCGCTGCTTGCGGAGATGGCGGGCGGGCTCTTTATCTTCGACGAAATTCACGTTTATGACGCGCACATTACGGCGCTCATAATAAAAGCGATAGAACGGCTCTCTGCTTTTGAGGCCAGGTTCTTGTTTCTCTCAGCCACTTTCCCTCAATTTCTCAGAGAGAGGATAAAAGCTGTTTTGCCTGACATCGGAGATATTGGCTTGGATGAAGAGGACGGCGAAGATAACCGGTTGCTGAACACACCTCGCCACCGAATCGAATTGCTGTCAGGCGAAATAACCGAATATATACCTGCGATACGTGAGGAACTCGAAAGCGGCAAGCGAGTGCTGGTTGTTTGCAACACGGTCAAGCGTTCTCAGGAGATATATCCCGATTTGCGTGACGCGGCCAATGGCGCATCTCTATTGCACGGACGTTTCATATTGCGCGACCGCGAGCTTATTGAAAAGGAACTCGACAAAGTACAACTGCTAGTTGGCACTCAGGCAGTAGAGGTTTCGCTTGATTTGGATTTCGATGTGCTCTTCACCGAGCCAGCCGCGATAGACGCGCTCATACAGAGGTTCGGACGGGTAAATCGTAAAGGGAAAAAAGGTGTTGCTCCTGTCCGTATTTGTACGAAAGGTTCGGAAAACGACCGATACTTTTATGACATCGACCGTATCACCCGCACGCTTGAAGCTTTGCCAGAAGGCGAAGAGCTTACGGAAAAGCGAGTCAATCAACTGGTCGAGCAAGTCTACGAAGGCGGCTATAACGAAAAGGAGCAAAAGATCTTTGATAATGTGACAACATCTTTCAGTACGATCATTGACAGCCTCTATCCATTCGATGAATCGGAAGATAAAGACCTGTTTTACAAGCTGATACGCTCAATCGAGGTCGTGCCCAGCCGCGCCATCGAAGATATGTACCGCGAAGCGCGCGAGGCCAAACGTCATTTCGATGCGATTCGTTATTACTGCAATCTGACTCTTGGGCAGAAGGCGAAACTTGAAAATCTGGAAAGAATTGAAATTCGCAGAGACAGTCAAGGAGATCGCTACTGGTTCGTAGATGCGCGATACGATGAAGAGTTGGGATTGCTGATTGATGAAAGAGAGATAGGCGCAGGCATTATTGACTGATAACCGCTGTCACAAGAATCTATGGCGGCTCGCTCATGGCGTTGAGATGGGGCAGGAGGAATTTCGTTGTGAATGACATCGCTTTTATGAACGATATATTCAAGTGGGATTCCCGGTCGGTTAGACCGCTTCTTTATACGAAAGGAAATGCATCATGGCTTTGACATTGACCGCGATTTACGAAGAGGCCGAAGAGGGCGGATACGTCGGCTACGTTGCCGAATTGCCCGGCGCTAACACTCAGGGCGAGTCGCTCGAAGAGGTGCGCGAGAACCTGATCGAAGCGGCTCAGTTGATCCTGGAAGCCAATCGGGAAGCGACAGAGAAACGCTTGACCGACCCCGCGAAAGTCAGGCGTGAGCCATTGATCGTCGAAGCGGCCTGAGATGAAACGCATGGTGGAAAACGAACTCTTTCAGTCTCAGGTCGAAGGTCGACAGTCGAAAGTCTGAGATGAAACGCATGATGGAAAACGAGCAAACCGAAATGGTAGAACTTCCCTCCTTCACAGGCACGGAGGTCGGTTACTACTTCGTCTGTCACAAGAAGCTCTGGTGGTTCGCTCACGGCGTTCAAATGGAGCACGGACACGACCGCGTTCTTATGGGAAAGCTCGTTCACGAAGAGAGCTACGAGCGCCGACGCAAGGAGATAGATATAGACGGCAAGATCGTCCTCGATTGGCGTGAGGACGGCTGCGTTCACGAAGTCAAGCTCACTGACAAGATGGAAGAGGCTCACGAGATGCAATTGCTCTATTACCTCTACTACCTCAAGCGAAAAGGCGTCGAGGGGCTGCGTGGCCAGATAGATTATCCCAAGCTGCGCCAGACGCGCTCCATCGAACTGACTGAAGAGAATGAATCGAAGATCGAGCAGGCGCTCGAAGATATGAAATGCATCACCGCTTCCGAGCAAGCGCCCCAGGTCGAGTGGATGAAGATATGCAAGTCGTGCAGCTACGCGGAGCTTTGCTGGGGGTGATGCGAACCGGAGGAGCATACATAATGGCTCGCCACTACTATTTGACGCGATCGGGCGCACTGCGCCGTAAAGACAACACTCTCTGCTTCGAGCCTTCGAGGGAGCCGGAAGCGGCGGATGGCGATCTCGCGGAAGAAGCCGCAGCCGAGGGCCAGGAAGAGACCGAAATATTCGCGCCCGATTTCGGGGCGGAATCGACCCTGGACGCAATGGGCGACCTGGCTTTGGAACCGGAGTGGCCGGAGGGCGATTCTGCGATTGCAGAGGAAGAAGAGGATTCGCCCGTGAGGGTCAGGGAGCGGCGTGTGATCCCTATAGAGGACGTGGATGCGCTATGGGTATTCAGGGAGTTGGACCTGAACGCGCGGGTTTTGGTATTCCTCTGCAAGCACAAGGTGCCTGTGCATTTCTTCAACTATTACGGTTTTTATTCGGGGACATTTTATCCGCGCGAGTATTTGCAGGCGGGCTATCTCGTGGTGAGGCAAGTGCGCCACTATCAGAACAAGCGTTTGCGGTTGGTCATAGCGCGCGAGTTCATTCATTCGGCCCTGCACAACATACTGCGCAACCTGCGCTATTACGGAGCGCGCGGGCTGGAACTGCAATGGGAGACCGAGGCGGTGCAACAGGAGATGATTGAGCTCGAAGGGGTCTCAGGGATAGACGAATTGATGGGATGCGAAGGTCGCGCGCGTGCGGCTTACTATCAGGCGTTCTCGAAGATACTACGCGAGCGCGCGGAGTTCACACGGCGCGTGAGGCGGCCGCCGGACAATCCTGTGAATGCGCTGCTGTCGTTTACGAACGGGCTGGTGTACACGGCCACGCTCAGTCAGATATACCGCACGCAGTTGGATCCTACAGTAAGCTTTCTGCACGAGCCGGGGGTGCGAAGGTTTTCACTGGCGCTGGACCTTGCGGAGGTATTCAAGCCCGTGCTGGCCGACCGGCTGATCTTCAAGCTGATAAACAACCGGCAGATAACCGAGCGCCATTTCGCTCAGGACTTGAACTGCTGTTATTTGAAGGAGGCAGGCCGCAAGGTCATCTTGAAGGAATGGGACGCGCGATTGCAGACCACTATAGAGCACAGGCGTTTGCGGCGGAAGGTGAGTTACGAAAGGCTCATAAGGTTGGAGTGTTATAAGCTGGTGAAGCATTTGACGGACGTGGAGCCGTATACGGGTTTCCGGGCGTGGTGGTAGGGGGTGAAGGATGTACGTTCTAGTGGTTTACGATGTCGAGGAGAAGCGAGTAGTAAGGGTCCACAAATTCCTGAAGCGCCATCTGCATTGGGTGCAGAATTCGGTATTCGAGGGGGAGTTGACCGAGGCACAGATAGAAGCTGTAAAGAGCGGGTTAGGACGTATCATAGAGCGCGATGCGGACTCAGTATTGATGTACACGGCGCGCGACCGGAGATGGTTGAGCAAAGAGGTCATAGGGCGCGAGCGCGGAGAGACAGGCAACCTGTTATGAATGAATCACATAGACGATCCGGTGATCGTCAGCCCGTCGAAAGAAGAGGCATAGAGAGGCATCATTCCTACGCGGCTCAAATGGCAAACAGGCGTAAGTATAAGAGAGCAAGCCGCATAAACAGAGTCGTCGGCACAGGGGGATTTTAGCACTATTACCGCCCGACGACAGACACCCCGCAAAAGAGCTTGACTTTACACGACCAAATGGTTGAATATTCAAGGCATTCAGTAAGAATCGAGGTGGGCTTTAATCGAACCAGGGTGGAATTGAAACACATCAAACGCTCGACGGTGGGCGGCGTGATGGAAGTGCTTTAATCGAACCAGGGTGGAATTGAAACTT
>JAKEHD010000046.1 GCA_022615215.1 Blastocatellia bacterium | reverse complement strand
GCGTTCTTCTTCTACAACTATGAAGGCCGAAGGGATGCGAGCGAAGAGAGCGTCGGGCCGCGAGACGTTCCTCTGCCGAGCCTCGGACGCGGCGAGGTGCGTTTCGTCAATACGGGGGGGACCATAACCACTTTGAATACGAACCAGCTCAACGCGCTCTTCCCGGTGGGAGTGAATCCCGTAGGGCTTGCGGTGCTTGCCGATGCGGCGGCGCGCTATCCTGCAAACGATGACGGAGCGGGAGACGGCCTCAACACGGGAGGCTTCCGCTTCAACGCCTCGACGCCCTTGAAGTACAGCACGCACATAGCGCGACTCGACTTCAACCTTACCGAAGACGCGAAGCACATTCTGTTCATACGTGGGAACTATCAGCAAGATGAAATCGGAGATGTGCCGCAGTTTCCCGACACGCCCGCGCCCACTTTCTGGAACCATCCTTATGGATTCGTGGTCGGCCATACCTGGGCGGCGAGCAATTCGTTGATAAACGACTTCCGCTACGGGTTGACGCGGCTGGCATTTTCAGATCAGGGCGATTCGAGCGAGAACCAGATATTTTTCCGTTTCGTCTTCTCGCCCCGTCTGGACCCCGCAAGGACGACGCTATCGCGGACGACGCCAGTGCATAACTTCACGGACGACCTGTCGTGGATCAAGGGCGATCACACCTTTCAGTTCGGCACGAACATCAGGCTCATCCGCAACAACCGCGTCAGCTTCGCCACTTCATTCGATCAGGCTCTGGCCAACCCGTCGTTCTACGATCTGTCGGGAGCGGTCCTGAGCAATCCCATAGACGACATTGACGAGGCATGGGTTTCGAACGTCCGCACTGCCGTAGCGGCCGCGATAGGGCGGCTCTCCGAATACACTGCCAGTTTCAATTTCGGCGCCGATGGAAGCATCCTCGGGGTAGGCGAGGGCGTAGACCGGACCTTTGCCACTCAGGAGTACGATTTCTACGTTCAGGACATCTGGAAACTTCGTCAGAACCTCACACTCACCTACGGCCTTCGCTACGGCCTGAGCCGTCCCGTGTATGAGACCAATGGCCTTCAGGTCAAACCCACCACGAGCCTCGGCGACTACTTCGAGCAGAGACAAGCGAGCGCCGCTCAGGGCGTACCGTTCAACGATCTAATAACGGTCGACCTTGCAGGCCCGGCGAACGGACGTGCGGGTTTCTACGATTGGGACAAGAACAACTTCCAGCCTCGCATAGGTGTAGCCTGGACTCCGCAATTCGAGAATGGGTGGCTTCACAAGCTGTTTGGCAATGCGGGTGATTCGGTGATTCGCGGAGGGGTTGCGATCACGAACGATCACATAGGTCAGCAACTGGCCGTGCAGTTCGACCTCAACAACACGCTCGGTTTCTCATCGGCTCAACAGATAGCCGCAAACACCTTCAACGTCTCGACCCGTCCGGCCCCGCTCTTCACGGGCTTCGGGCAAGACATTCGCTCTCTGCCCTTCATAAATATACCGAACTCGTTGCAGTTCCCGCTGCAACAGCCCGCCGATGAAGCGCAGCGAATCGAATCCTCGCTCGATGATACGCTCGTGACGCCGATAAACTATAGCTGGAATCTCTCCTACGGACGGCAACTTCCCGCAGGGTTCTTCGTCGAGGCAGCCTACATAGGCCGCGCGGCCAGAAACCTGCTTGCTACGCGCGACATTATGGCGCTCAACAATCTCGTGGACCCTGCGTCGGGGATGGACTGGTACACCGCTGCTGGCATGCTGCATGACGCCCGCGAGAGGAACACGCCTCTGAACAGAATCGCGCCCGTCCCCTACTTCGAGAACATCCTGAACCGCCAGGCGACCGCCTCGTTCCTTGCGGCGTTCTTCGAAGACGACACGTTCCTGGGGCTGAGGCCGACCGAAGCGATCTACTATATGGTGGCGAGAGACGGCTATGACATACTGGACTGGACGTTCATCCAGTTATTGATAGACGACACGGGGAACGTGCCGAACCTGTTCTTCCATCCGCAGTATGCGGCGCTCTCGACCTTCAGCACGGTGGCCGATTCGGACTATCACGCGGGCACTTTGAGCATTCGCCAGCGGTACAAGGACCAATTGTATCTGGACTTCAACTATACGTTCTCAAAGTCGACTGACAATGCTTCGGGGCTTCAATCGAGCACGGCTTTTGGACCCTCGTTCATACTGAATCCTTTGAGACCGCAGGACAACAAGGCTGTGTCGGATTTCGATATCCGGCACATAATCAACGCGAACGGCCTGTATCAACTGCCGGTCGGGCGAGGAAGAGCATACCTTGGCGACCTGCCGGGATTTGCCGAGGCAGTAATCGGAGGCTGGCAGGTCACAGGCATCTTCCGATGGAACACCGGCCAGCCCGTGCTATTTGGCGGTTTCTTCGACGCAGCGCAATGGGCGACCAACTGGAACGTGCAGAGCTTCGGGGTGCGAACGGTGCCGCTCGAATCCTCTCCGACTCGCGGCGGGGCGGAAGCGCCCAAGCTGTTCTCGGACCCTGTTGCGGCCTTCCGTAGTTTGCGCAACGCGCGGCCCGGAGAGACGGGCAACCGCAATGCCTTCAGAGTGCCGGGATTTGTGACTCTCGATATGGGCCTCGACAAATCGTTCACGATGCCCTTCAACGAGAACCACAAATTGCAATTCCGATGGGAGGTCTTCAACGTGACGAACACACAGCGGCTGACGGTCAATGCCGATGGAGTTACGCGAGCGACCTTCGGATTGCCGCAGGATCCTCACCTCGGCACTCCTTCATCGGTCTTCTCGAACCTGAACGCCATTCAGGGCACGCCTCGTGTGATGCAGTTCGGGTTGAGGTATACGTTTTGAATACGCTCGTGAATCTACTCACGCTACTGAATGGGCCGGGGCTGAAACTCCGGCCCTATTTTTTATCACCTCACGGTTTATACTCAGCGCGGTATCGAGAGCTTGCCGCTGAACGACCTTTCTTTGGAGTGCGGCGGCAATGACACCGCTTTCGCTTGGTGAAAGCTTATGTAAAGAACCTGACCGGCTACTCGCTCGCTTGAGCCAAAGCGCCGCCCATAAAGATTTCTTTCTTCAATAAAGCTTTCTTTCTTCTGGCGGCGCACTCCGAATATGATCCTGTGCTTCTGTAAAAGTTTCATTTGCCCAACTATCCTTCGAGGCGAGCAGGAGACGAAATGGATTTGACGTTCGCCGCATCGATCAAGATAATGTGCTTCTATCGTTGTGCGGAACGTGAAGAAAGAAATCTTTATCGGCTCCGCAAATTTTATATAGAGAGGGACTGATGAACGATATTCGAGAACCTGATTCCTTCAAAGCGGTTTCCGGGCTGCGACCTGTTTTGCGGCTTATGATGATCGCCGCATTGATGCTGACAGCCGCCTGCGGGGGCGAGTCGCTGCCCGGCGCGCAAGCGACCCTCTACCCGGCCGGGAGCGTGAGCGACGAAGCGATTGAGAAGACTTTGAAATTCGATGCTCGCGTAGAGAGCCATGAGTTCGACGGCAACAAACTCGTGGTCGAAGTGAATCAGGCATGGATTCAAGCGCCGCCCGGCATGCAGGCTCGCGCCGCCGGGGAGTGGTACAACATGTGGCAATCGGCTCGCAAGGGCGAAGACGGTCAGGCACAGGGCATCGAGGTAGTGATCAAATACGAGGGCGACGAGGTTGGAAAATGGACCGGCGAACATGGCTATCAACCTGTCGAACGAATGAAGGACGAAGCCGGTGAGTCAGGCTCCTAGTTCAGCCATCAGCTATCAGCTACAGAGCGGAAAACTTCAGTACTCCGACCGTAAAGAATAGGATTCAAAAGACGGATGGCTAACGGCTGACGGCTGAAGACTGATAGCTGACGGCTGATAGCTGACAACTGATAGCTGAATAAAGCAGCAACTTCCTTCCTAAAAACTGCACCCACTACTCAGCGGCCGTCCGTATATAGATACAGAACGGAGTCGCTCGGCGCTTATGATGCGCGAAGGCGGCAACGCTTGCGGACTGAGCAATAGTGAGGATGAGTGGAAACCCTGCTTGAAAAATTCAATCGCGCATTCAAATCGCTGGGCAGATTTATAGCTCTTGCGGCGACCCCGGCGCTTGCGCTTGCGCTTGCCGTTGGAGCCAATAGCGCCGCCTTCCATATACAAGGAAGACTTTTTTCCTCAAAAGGAAGACTTTTTTCCTCAAAAGGAAGACTTTTTTCCTCAAAAGGAAGACTTTTTTCCTCAAAAGGAAGACTTTTTTC
>JAKEHD010000336.1 GCA_022615215.1 Blastocatellia bacterium | reverse complement strand
GACATAAGTGTCTGCCCAAGACCAGGGCGCACACGCAGAATGAATAGATTTATTGTGCGCCCCTACGCCTGTTGGATTATTTCCGCTTGGCACCACTAGTGAAATCCCCGGAATGCAATAATCGAATTGCCCCTCGAAGGTATGTTCTACCAGGAGGTCCATCTCTATGTCTGTGAAAAGATTTGCATCTGTTACTCTTGCTCTACTTCTCGTCGGGCTTCAGTTCTCTCCGGTTCTTGCAAAGCAGTCACAGTCTCAAAACCGATCGTCGGGCGGCAATCAGTCTCAACCCGGCAATCAATCTCAAACCGAAGGCGCGCAGGCCGCCAGCAGAAGGGCGGGCGATGCGGCCGCGCGCTTCCGCAACATCCTGCCCGTAGTTCCTTCGCTCGACCGCGGCGGCGATGGATTGCTCAGTCTGTTCGGCCGTCGAGCGACCCAGAGCTTTTTCGTCAGCAGCACCAATGTCAAAGACCACGCGACCGATGTCTTTCCGTTCAGAAACAGTCTTCCGGTCGAGGCCGCCCAAGAGGTGCAAATACCCTTCGAGCAGTTTGCGGCCTCGCTGCCCAAGTTTTACTTTACGGTCCCGGCGCGAAGCCGTATCAGCCGCGATGATTGGAGTTTTTCTTTCGCCAATCCTTACTTTTCGTTCAGGCACGAAGACGGAATCAAAGGGGTCCGCTCTGCCAATCCCAGGGTGTCGGTCAACAGTCCTCTGATAAAAGGTAAATTCGCGCTTCTTAACTCGTTCGAGTACAGGCTCTCGAAGAGGACCGTGGAAAGCGTTTTACAAGACCCTCTCCGCCTGGAAGAAAGCGGCGACGGTGATCGCTATTCGGATTACAGGAGCTACGACTCGAACACGCGGCTGAGCCTGAGAACGCAGGGCGATCACAGATTCTCGGCCCGGCTGGCGCTCTTTTCGCAAGACATAGATGCGGCCACACTCGACGCCTTCACCCCGCCTGAGACGACGCCCGATTACCTCATGCGAGGCGGACAGCTTTACTTCTCGCATAGCTATACTGCTTCGAGCGGAATCATCCTCAGCAGCTCCCTGGAAATAAACCGGCTCCGCTTGCGGGTCTTGCCGCGCGGCAATCGGCCTATGGAGCTTGTCGAACAGATGTTCGAGGGCAATTATTTCGACACCCTGCGCCGGTCGAGCAGCCGCATCGAATGGAAGGAATCGCTTCGATTGCCGGAGCGCGCGGCCTGGGGCCGCCATCTGTTGAGCTTCGGCAGCGGACTGACACGACGCGCTTTCGACTCCATACACATCGGCAACAAGATAATCTTCAGAGGCGAGGAAGAAGATAGCATTGCTTCGATAACGACGTTTACAGGCTCGCCCTTCGAGTCGCTTTCGGAGCGCGAATGGACCGGGTGGGCCGAAGACCGCTGGTCGCTCGTGCGCCGCGCTCAATTGACGCTCGGTCTCAGGTATGATTGGAATTCCGTATCGAGAAAGAACCAGTGGGCGCCGCGTCTGGGATTCGCCCTGCTGCCGTTCGAGGCCGACCGCACGGTCATACGCGGCGGCATAGGCGTATTTTATGATCGTGTGCCGCTTACGGCCGGAACCTTCGAGAGCAGCCGTCAGCGCGTGATCCAGTTTTTCGACGCGGGCAACCCGCTGACCGAACCGCGCGCCCTCCTGAATCTCGCTTCGAGTCCGCGTTTGAATCCCTCATACCTTGTGGGCTGGAACCTGGAACTCGATCAGCAGGTCATGAGCAAATTGTTTCTGCGCGTTAAAGCGGAAGACCGACGTGTAAAAGATATCCTTCTGATAGCTCCCGACGGGCCGTCATCACAGATGACGGCCCTCGTGCTGTCGGATAAGGGAACGGCGCGCTATCGCGAGTTTGAGGCGACGGCGAGTTTCAGGCTGAATCGCCTGACCGACCTGAATGCGTCTTACGTCCGTTCATTGTCGGTGGGCGACCGGAACGCTTTCCTCACTACTATAGACACCTTCGAGAAGCTCTCCATAGGCAGAGGGCGCTATGGGAGGTCGCCGTCGGATGTGCCGCATCGCTTCCTCGCCTGGGGGAACGTGAGCCTTCCGGGCGGCTTTCTTATATCGCCCGCCCTCGACGTTCGCACAGGCCATATATTCGGCTTCGTCGACGGGGACGGCACAACCCCTAACAACGCGGAGTACGGCCGCTTCCCGCGATTGGTCTCTTTGGATGTGGGCGGCTACAGGGATTTCAAGGTGAAGACGTTCGGGCGCGAAGGCAAGCTGAGGCTGGGGGTGAGAGCCTTCAACCTGACGAACCATTTCAATCCGCGAGATGCTCAACTCGACGAGAACGAGTCGGAAAATCGCGCGGTGTTCGAGCGGTTCCTAAACAGCAGCGGGCGCAGCTACCGCCTTAGTCTGACTCTGGACTTCTGAGCAACTATCAGCCGTCAGCCGTCAGCTATCAGCTATCAGCTATCAGCCATCGTTTATTCAGTCTGATAGCTGATATACTCTGCGCGGCATGGATTGAAACT